>RGES01000436.1 GCA_009917805.1 Verrucomicrobiota bacterium | reverse complement strand
TTCGACAGCTTCACCGGGTCGTGGCCGTGGTGGGAGATGCTGTGGTGGCCGTCGCGCACGCCGATGAACGGGTACGAACGGTTGCTGCCTTCGTTGGCCAGGACGAACGTCGCGACGCGGGTGGTGTCGGTCTGGAACGCGAGCACCATCAGGTCGGCGAGCAGGCGGAGGTGTTCGGCGTAGCTTTCCGGGATGCCCTTGGGCGGAAGCGCGCCGGCCGGCAGCTTCTTCTGTCCGTCCGTGCCGGACTTCGCGATGCGCAGCTCCATCTCGCGGACCGCGGTGAAATATTCGTCGAGCTTGCGCTGGTCGTCGGCGCCGAGGCGGCCGTTGAGCTCGCGGAAGTCCTCGCGCACCGCGTCGAGGACGGACTTGCGGGCGGCGTCGCGACGCTGGCGTTCGAGGTCGGAGCCCGCGCCGAAGAGACGTTCGAAGATCAGCTTCGGGTTCACTTCCTTCGGCATCGGCTGGGTGGCCGAGCGCCAGGAGATGTTGGACTGGTAGATGCAGGAGTAGCCCGAGTCGCAGCCGCCGGCGAGCTTGCTGGCTTCCGTGCCGATCTCGAGGGAGGCGAGGCGCGTGCGGTCGCCGATGCGCGAGGCCGCGAGCTGGTCGGCCGAGACGCCCGCGCGGATGTTGGCGCCGTCGGTCTTGCGGGGCTGGGCGCCCGTGAGGAAGGCGGACATCGCGCGCGCGTGGTCGCCGCCGCCGTCGCCGTGGGAACGGGCCTTGTCGGCCGCGAGGCCCGTGAGGACGGAGAAGTCGGCGCGCACCTTGGCGAGCGGCGCGAGGATCGGGGGCAGCTTCGAGGGCAGCGCGCCTTCGGAGCCGACGCGCCAGCCGTCCATGTTGACGCCGTTCGGGACGTACAGGAACGCCATGCGGTTCGGCGCGGCGTTCTTCGCGGGCGTGTTGCCGGCGGCCCAGCCGGTCTGGAGACCCATCGCCTCGAGCCACGGCAGGGCCATGACGGCGCCGAGGCCCTTGAGGACGGTGCGGCGAGGAAGGAGGGCGGTGGGCCTCGTGCGTTCGACCGACGAGGGCAAGCCGATCGACCCCGCGGGCAAGCTCTCCGACGGCCGCACGTTCGCCGGCGCGGGCGAGCTGAAGCAGGTCCTCCGCAAGGACGGCGCGAAGGTCGTCCGCAACCTTTCCACGAAGCTCCTGACCTACGGCCTGGGCCGCGGGCTCGACTACTACGACGGCCCGGCGATCGATAAGATCACGGAATCGGCCATGAAATCGGGCAATCGCTTCTCGGCCCTCGTCCTGGGCGTGGTGATGAGCGACCCTTTCCGCCTCCGCCGGGGAACTTCGCA
>RGES01000435.1 GCA_009917805.1 Verrucomicrobiota bacterium | reverse complement strand
ATCGACCGCGTCAGCAATTCCGGCGGCATCGAAGTGACCCTCACCCGCAAGCTCTCCGACACGAAGGGCTGGGGGCCGGGCGTCGCCAAGGACGCCGCCAAGCAGCTCCTGAAGGAGATGGGCGAGAAAGAACGCATCAAGGACACCCGCGAAGCCCAAGAAGCCAAAGCCTTCCTCCTCGGACTCTGACCCCCATGCGCCTCTCCTTCCTCCTGCCCGCCCTCGCGCTCCTCGCCGCCGCCTCGTCGCCGGCCCAGACCTTCGTCTTCAAGGGCGAACGCTGGGAGATCAACGACCCGTTCAAGATGGACAGCTCCATCCCGCCCAAGCCGGTCGTCGACCCGAAGAAAGGCACGATCAACGTGATCAAGGGCACCATCGACCGCGTCAGCAATTCCGGCGGCATCGAAGTGACCCTCACCCGCAAGCTCTCCGAAGTCACCGAGGTGATCTGGCCCCTGCCCTCCCGCCTCAGGGAAGCCCAGGCCAACGTCAGCCGCGGCCAGCCGGCCAAGGCCCTCGAGAACGTCGAGGCCGTCCTGAAGTTCTTCGAGCCGATCAAGAACGTCCCCGGCTCCTGGTGGGCCCGCGCCTCCATCGTCAAGCTCGACGCCCTCGACCGCCTCGAGAACGACGCCGCCACCGAAGCCTTCCTCACAGCCTTCGAGAAGGAAGAAGCCGCCAAGCTCCCGGAAGTCGCCACGCAGATCCAGCTCGCCCGCCTGATGCAGCGCGCCCGCAAGGGCGACCATGCGGAAGTGATCAAGGAATCCACCGAACTCCTGGGCAAGGTCGACACCGCCGAACTGCAGGCCCGCCTGCACATCGTGAAGGGCAACTCGCTCTTCGCCTCCAAGAAGTACGAAGCCGCGATGGCCACCTACCTGCGCGTGCCGGTCTTCTTCGGCTCCGAGACCGAACTCGTCCCGAAGGCCCTGCTCGGCGCCGCCCGCTCCTTCCGCGGCATGGACAGCCCGGCCCTCCGCGACCAGAAGCTCGAAGCCGTCTCCAACCGTTATCTCTACGACATCATCGTGTCCTTCCCGGTCTCCAAGGAAGCCGAGGAGGCCAAGAAGATGCTGCCGAAGGAAGAACGCGCCAAGGCCGAGGCCGACCAGAAGAAGATCGCCGCCGGCGGCCCTCTCCCGGACGGCGTCATCATGGCCAAACCCAAGCTTGCCGACGAAGAGAAGGTCGAAGGCAACAAGTGAGTCCTTGCCCCTTTCCAAAACCTAACCTAAAACCCACCCTACACCCCATCATCATGAAGATGAACCTACGTTCCGCCCTCCTCAGCACCGCCCTCCTCGGCCTGCTGAC
>RGES01000434.1 GCA_009917805.1 Verrucomicrobiota bacterium | reverse complement strand
GTCCTCGAGTCCGAAGCCGGTTTCGGACGCTGAGGCTTACTTCGAGGAACTGTCGGGATTCGGTTTCGCCGCGGCCTTCTTGGCCGGGGCGGCCTTCTCGGCGGGCGCCTGTTCGATCACGATGATGCAGCCCGAGAGGGCGAGGGTCACGAGGGCGAGCGTGGCGACGAGGACGGGCTTCATGGCGGCAAGCATGGGATGGGCGGCGGGCTTGGCAAATCCGCAAAACAGGAAGGCCGCCCGGAGGCGGCCTTCGCAGGCGGTCAGGCGACCGCTTATTCCGTGTCAGACACCGCGAACGTGACGTTCGTGATGTTCGCCTTGGCGAGGCAGTCGAGGACGTTGATCACGCGTTCGTAGCGGGCGTTCTCTTCGGCCTGGACCGTGATGAGCAGCTTGGTCTTGGACTGCTCGGCGGCCTGGCCCATCTGCTTCATCTGGTTGTAGAGGTTCTCGAGCAGCTTGTCGTCGGGAGCGCCGACCGGGTCTTCGTTCAGGGTGATTTCGCCGGTCTCGCTGACGCCGATCGTGACTTCGTCGGGCAGTTCGGTCTCCTTGGCGGTCTCGGCGTTGCCCGGGAGGGTGGTCTTCAGCTCATGTTCGACCTTCACCGCGCCGGCCATGACCATGAAGAAGAGCATGATCACGAAGACGACGTCGATCATCGGGGCGATCTGGAAGCCCGGGTTGGCGTCGGGCTGCTGTTCGGGTTGCTTCATGGATTATTCCTCGTGGTTCAGGCCCGAGAAGGCGATGTTGTCGATGCCGGCTTCGGCGCCCCATTCGAGGGCCTTGGAGATGTACTTCGCGTGGCACTCCTTGTCGGCGCGGATGAGCAGGCGGTACTTCTCGTTCGTACCCTTGCGGTCGGCGAGCTCCTTGGCGATGCCGTCCTTGTCGTTCGCGTCGAGCTCGCGGTCGTCGAGCTTGTACTTGGCCTGGCCCGTGGTCTTGTCCCACGAGATGTTGATCAGGCCCGCGGCGGCCTTGTCGTCGCGCTTCACGCCGTTGGCGGCGACGGGCAGGGAGATGTTCTTGTCGACCTTCAGCACCTGCGCCGAGGTGATCGACATGAAGAAGATGAGCAGCACCAGGAGCACGTCGATCATCGGCGCGACCTGGAACTCCGGTTCCCCTTCTCCGCCTCCTCCTCCGCCTGCCATGGCTGTGCTGTGGTGTTAGGGGTGGAAGGGCTTAGGACTGGACGTTCGAAGAAGCGTTCCAATCCGGCTTGCCGGCGTAGATCTCTTCGTCGCCGACCTTGCGACCTGCGACTTCGTCGTAGGGGAAGGCGCGGAAGAGGCTGGTGGCGATCTCCTGCATGTCATGGACGCCCT
>RGES01000433.1 GCA_009917805.1 Verrucomicrobiota bacterium | reverse complement strand
GGGCTTACTTCTTGTCAGCGGAGGTCGGGGCCTTGGCTTCGATGGCCTTCTTCTCTTCTTCCGTGATCTGGACGGAGAGCTTGGCTTCGGAGGGGAGGGTGATGGCTTCGGCGTTGAAATCGAAACCGCGGGCCTGCTTGAACTCGCCGAGGTTCTTGGTGAGCTCGTCCTGGATCTCCTTGATGGCCTTCTCGACCTTCTTCTTGTCGTCGTCCTTGGTCAGCTTGGGCTGGAGGTCGATGAGCTGCTGGAGCTGGCTCTTTGCGTCGGTGATGCGCTTGAGGGAGAGGCCGAAGGTCTCGACCTCGACCTGGCCGGAGATGGTGTCGCGAATCTGGAACTTCTTCTCGCCGGTCGAGATGATGGTGTCGGGCTTGAAGTCCTTGGCGGCGGAGATCTTGGCGAATTCTTCGTTGGAGATCGGCGTGGCGATCACGGCCTTGGTGGCGGTGAACTGGTAGGGGCGCTCGATGCTGAAGCCGTTGTAGAGCTTGGTCATCGACTCGTTGTCACCCTTGAGCTTGGCGGTCTTGGCGGCGATCTCGTGGCCGCGGGCTTCCTTCTCCGGGGTGGTCAGGGCGTTATCGAGGAAGATCTGGAGGCGCTTCAGCTCTTCGACCTGCTGGCTGAGGACCTGGATGTTCTTCTGGAAGTTGAGGCATTCGCCGATGCTCTTACCGACCCAGACTTCGGCGAAGTAGGCCTTCTGCTCGGCCTTGGCGCCGCCGGCGAGCTTGACCTCCGGAGCCGGAGCGGCGGGCTTGGTTTCGGCGGTCTTGGCTTCCTGAGCATTCAGGGAGACGCAGAGAGCAGCCAGGAGGAACGAGAACTTGTTCATGGGAGTGGGGAGGGAGGTTTGAACATAGGCAAAACCGCCCTCTGGACTACCAAAAAATGTCCAACCGCTCACTTTTTCGGTTTCTGCAAGGATTGCTCGATAATCTTGGTCAAATCGACCTTTTCAGCGTCTTTCTGCAGCTGTTCGTCGGCAAGGACCGCCCGGACCTTCGGGTGGTCGATAAATCCTGTTAAGTCACTGTTGTTCAACAACTCACGCACTTTCTTATCTTCCCACGCTTGGTAGAGCGTCGGGTGCGCAGCCAAGGCGCGGATTTCCGGCTGGGCCATGAGACGGCGTCGGGCCTCCGGGTCGGCCATCAGGCGCCGGGTCTGACGGATCAGGGTCCGCTGTTTGTCAGGGATCGGCGACCAATCTTTCAGGTCGGCCGTGAAGGGGGTTCCGGCGAGGTCGTTACGGACCTCGACCGTCCAGTGGTGCCGGGTGCCCCCTGGCTTCTCGAACAGGTCGTAGACCGACGCCACGGTGGCCAGGACGGCGACGCAGATCA
>RGES01000432.1 GCA_009917805.1 Verrucomicrobiota bacterium | reverse complement strand
CAACAGGAAGGCGGCCGCCTGCTCTCCGCCTTCACGGCACCGTCCATGGAGTCCAAGGAAGGCGAGATCGTCACCTGGCTCGACGCTCATGAGTCCATCGTCTTCGACCCCGTTTCGGTTCCGTGGAACGGACTGCGCATCGGACAGGTCGCCGGGCGCGCCGCGAAGCACGTCGGACCCGGCGTGGCTCTCGACTGGTTCGAGATCGAAGGCCCCCTCAACCCGGTCTGGCCGCCGGCCAGCCACACCCGCCTCTTCGGAAAACTGCCCATCAAGCCTTTCGTCGGAGGGAACGATGTCGTGCCTCCTCGTCGCGAAAAGATCCGCAGCCTCGGCGGCTACTTGCCGAGCATGTACTTCGACCTCACGCCGGCCGAACGTGAGCCGAAGATCGAGACAGTCGCCTCCGTTCACCCGGTCGAGGACGCCCGCCAACTGCTGTCCGACTTCCTGCCGCACGCCTTCCGCCGCGACGTATCGGCGTCGGAGATCGAGCCTTACCTGAAGCTCCTACAGGCCCGCCTCGACGCCAAGGACTGCTTCGAAGACGCCATGCGCCGCGTCTACGTCGCGGTCCTGACCTCCCCCGAGTTTCTCTTTCTGCCCAAGCCGAGCGACGATGAGACCCTCGCCGCCCGCCTAGCCTATTGGCTTTGGAACGGCCCGCCTGACGACGCCCTGCTCGCGGCCGCCCGGGATCACACGCTCCGCCAGCCAGAAGTCCTCCGGACTCAGGTCGATCGGCTGCTCGCCGACCCTCGCTCCGAACGTTTCACCCGGGACTTCGCCCGTCAGTGGCTCGAGCTAGGCCGACTGGATGAGACCAACCCGGACCCGCTGCTCTATCCGGAGTATCGCTTCCTGCTCGGGCAAGGCGTCGCCGACGAGACCCCGGCCTTCCTCCGCGAGCTGATCGCCCAGGACCTCCCCGCCCGTGCGTTGGTGAAGCCGGGCTTCGCGATGCTCACCCAACGCCTCGCCGAACACTACGGCATCGCGGGCGTCACGGGCGTCGAAGTGCGGAAGGTCGCCCTGCCCGCCGACAGCCTGCGCGGCGGGCTCCTAGGCCAGGCCGCCATCCACAAGCTCACCGCCAACGGTACCACGACCTCGCCCGTCAAACGCGGCGTCTGGGTCTCCGATCGCCTGCTGGATGCTCCGGCGCCGCCACCCCCGCCCGGCGTCTCCGCGGTCGACCCTGACACGCGCGGCGCGACGACGATCCGGGAGCAACTGACGAAGCATCGCACCGACCCGAACTGCGCCGCCTGCCATGCCAGGATCGACGCTCCCGGATTCGCCCTCGAAGCCTTCGACCCCGTCGGCGGACTACGTGCGCGCTATCGTTC
>RGES01000431.1 GCA_009917805.1 Verrucomicrobiota bacterium | reverse complement strand
GAGGATGTCCGGCTCCATCAGCAGCAGGCGGCAGAGCGCGACGCGGCGTTTCTCTCCGCCGGAGAGCGCGGAGACCACCGCTTCGCCGGGCGGGCAACGCAGGGCTTCCATCGCCATCTCGATGCGGGCGTCGAGGTCCCAGCCGCCGCGCGTGTCGAGGATCGTCTGGATCTCGCCTTGGCGGGCCAGGATCTTCTCCTGCTCCTTCGCGTCGTCGGTCTCCGAGACCTTCACGAACGTCTCGTCATATTCTTCGAGGAGCGCCTTCATCGGCCCCGCGGCCTGCATCACGCATGCCTGGACCGTGAGGTGTTCGTCGAGGCGCGGTTCCTGGGCGAGGTAGCCGAGCGTGTAGCCGGGGACCTGGCTGATCGCGCCGTCGAATTCCTTGTCCTCGCCGGCCATGATCTTGAGCAGCGTGGACTTGCCCGAGCCGTTGAGGCCGAGGACGCCGATCTTGGCCCCATAGTAATAGGAAAGGGAAATATCACGGAAAACGGGTTTCTTTTCGAAGTACTTCGTGACCCCCGTCATCGTGAAGATTACTTTTTCGTCGGCCATGGGGGAAGGTTCCGAGAAGACCCCCGGGGGGCAAGCGGAACCCTCCGGCCGGCCGGGCTTACCGCTCTTGACATCCCCTGGGGGGTGCCCAAGGTAGGCCTCAGTTCACCTTTACCGAGGTGGGTCCTGCCGGACCCGCTTTTTTTGTCCCCAAATCATTTCACCGAAAACCCGCACCCATCACCATGAGCGTCGATATCAAACCCTTCCTCCAATATCTCGAAAAGGAGAAGAACATCAAAAAAGAAGAGGCCTGCGCCCTCATCGTCGAGGCCATCAAGTCCTCCGTCGAGAAGTCGGTCATGGCCGGCCAGAACGTGGAGATCAACGCCGACCCCGTCTCCGGCAAGCTGGACGCCTTCGTCGTCCTCCGCGTGACCGACTCCGTGTCGGATCCGCTCCAGGAGATCAACCCCGTCGCCGCCTCCCTGATCGAAGCCGACGTCCAGGTCGGCCAGGAAGTCCGGAAGCCCATCAACGTGGCCGACCTCGGCCGCATCGCCGCCAAGACCACCCAGCAGCTGCTCAACCAGCGCTTCCGCAAGATCGAGAAGGACCAGGTCTTCCAGGAGTACAAGGACAAGGTCGGCGACATCGTCACCGGCACCGTCCGCCGCACCGAACGTGGCAACGTCGTGATCGAGCTCGGCACCGCCGAAGCCGTCCTCACCCACAAGGAGCGCTGCCATGGCGACGAATTCCGCACCGGCGACCGCATCCGCTGCCTCCTGCTCGAGATCCGCGAGGACCCGCAGCGCGGCCGCGAGTTCGTGCTCTCCCGCGCCAACG
>RGES01000044.1 GCA_009917805.1 Verrucomicrobiota bacterium | reverse complement strand
CCCCCTATGCCCTGCGCCTGCTCCAGGCCCTCGGCAACCAGCGCGTCAAAGGCCTCGTCCACTGCTCCGGCGGGGGCCAGACCAAGTGCCGCCGGTTCGGCTCCAAGGTCCATTTCATCAAGGACAACCTTTTCCCGACTCCCCCCATTTTCGCCGAAATCGCCCGGGTCAGTGGGACGGAGGCGAAGGAAATGCACCAAGTTTACAACATGGGACACCGCCTGGAGGTCTTCCTGGAGCCCAAGGATGCCGAAGTGGCGCTCCGCCTCGCCGCCGAACTCGGCCTCGGCGCCCAGGTGATCGGTCGGACCGAGGCCTCGACCCGACCCGACGGAGCCAACCACGTGACCGTGATCAAAGACGGCCAAGTCCTAGCTTACGCCTGAGGGGTCTCCTGGCTTGCTTCTGAAGTGTCGGGTGGTCGGGCAGACAGGACTTGAACCTGCAACACCCTGCTCCCAAAGCAGGGACTCTACCAATTGAGATACTGCCCGGTACCCGAACGGACAGTCTGATTTTGTGTTGCCGTCCGTGTCAAACCGCTAATCTCCAACTGTTCCAACCCGCAAAACACCTCCACACATGGAAAACGACAACATCTCCTCCTCCTCTTCCGAATCCAAGCTCCCGCTCATCGTGGGCATCCTCGGTTTCGCTCTCGGCGCCGCCGGCCTCGTGCTCGGCATCAAGGCCAAGGGCGCCGCTCAGGCCGCCAGCGACGAAGCCGCCGCCGCCAAGACCAGCGTCTCCGAACTCGGCGCCGCTCTCGCCGGCAAGGCCAACGCCGCCGACGTCCAGGCCGTCCGCGCCGACCTCGACAAGGGTCTCGCCGATGTCGCCACCAACGAGAAGACCCTCGCTGACCAGATCGCCGCTCTCCAGAAAGTCGCTTCCGCTCCGAAGCCCACCAGCGGCAACGGCAAGCCCACCAATCCGCCCGGCCCCGGCGAATACGCCGTCGCCAAGGGCGACACCCTCGGCTCCATCGCCAAGAAGGTCGGCCTCTCGGTCAAGGCTCTCCAGGATCTCAACCCTGGCGTGAACCCGAACCGCATGCAGATCGGTCAGAAGCTGAAGACCAAGTAAGACGACGCATGTCGGCGCCCTCTCGCTGGTCCGTCCAGCACGAAGAGCTCCACGCCGACTGCAGGGTTTTCCGGGTTTACAAGGAACACTGTAATCACCCTCTCGATCATCGGGAGGGTGATTTTTTTGTGCTGCGCTCCGGCGACTGGGTGCTCGCGCTCCCGCTCACCGAAGACGGCCGGCTCGTGATGGTGAGACAGTATCGGTTCGGCACGCGCGACCTTTCGACGGAAGCGCCGGGCGGCATCATCGAGCGCGGCGAGGATCCCCTGCTCGCCGCCGTGCGCGAGACCGAGGAGGAAACCGGCTTCGCCGGCGGCCGCGCGAGCCTGCTCGGCACCTGCGCGCCGAACCCCGCGATCCAGGCGAACCGCTGCCATTTCGTGCTGCTGGAAGGCGTGCGCCCCACGGGCCGGCGCGCCCCGGACGAACATGAGGAGCTCCAGGTGCTCGCCGTCAGCCCCAAGGCCGCGCTCGCCCAGGCGCTCGCCAATCCCGCGCAGCATTCGCTCGCCCTGCTCGCGCTCTACCGTCTTCGTGACGTGAGGCCCGACCTCTTCTCATGACCACTCCCACCCGCATCAAGAACAAGGGCCGCGAGGCCGATCCGGTCCTCGTCGTCGGCTCCGTCGCGTACGACAGCATCGTCACGCCGCACGACAAGGGCGAACGGATCCTCGGCGGCAGCGCCTCGTACGCGTGCCTCGCCGCGAGCTACTTCGCGCCGCCCCGCATCGTGGGCGTCGTGGGCCATGACTTCCGCGACCGCGACCGCAAGAAGCTCGCGAAGCGCGGCATCGACCTCGACGGCCTGCTCACCGACTCGGCCGGCCGCACCTTCTTCTGGCGCGGACGCTACCATGAGAACTACAACCGCCGCGACACCGAGGACCTCCAGCTCAACGTCTTCGAGCACTTCAAGCCGAAGCTGCCCGAGGCGCACCGCGCCACGCCGTTCGTGATGCTCGGCAACATCCGTCCCGACCTGCAGCTCGAGGTGCTCAACCAGCTGACGTCGCCGCGCTTCGTGCTCGCCGACACCATCGACATCTGGATCGAGACGCAGCGCGACAAGCTCGGCGAAGTCATGCGCCGCGCCGACCTCCTCGTCGTCAACGACACCGAATCGGCGAAGCTCACCGGCGAAGCCAACGTGATCGTCGCCGGCCACGCCTTGCGCAAGCACGGCTGCAAGACCGTCATCATCAAGAAGGGCGAGCATGGCGCGGTCCTCTTCCACGAGGAAGGCCTGTTCATGCTCCCCGCCTACCCCGTCACCGAGCTGCGCGACCCCACCGGGGCGGGCGACAGCTTCGCCGGAGCCCTCCTGGGCTACCTGGCCTCGGCCGGGGCGACCGACTTCGCGACCCTCAAGCAGGCCATGATCTACGGCACCGCCGTCGCCAGCCTGACCGTCGAGGCCTTCTCGACCGACCGCCTGGCCAAGGCCGGCTGCCGCGAGATCCGGGCCCGCCGCAAGGAACTCCTCAAGCTGATCAAGGCCTAGCCCCGCTTCCGGCCCAGCAGGCGCCAGAGGAAGAAGACCAGCACGCCCGAGAAGACCAGGTCGCCGAGCACCAGCGGCCAGACCCGGGGAAGCTTGTCGGCGAACAGCGCGTAGACCAGGAAGCCGGCCTGGAGCAGGATGACCAAGGCGAGGAGGGGGACGAAGCGGCGGAGCTTCGCGAGGGGGTCGGGCTGGCTCATGCGAAATGGCGGCGGTGGGCTTCGGCCAGGCCGAGCAAGGTCAGGTGGGGCTCGTGCTTCACGCGCGTCTGCCAGGAAGCCGGGAGGTAGACCGCGGCGCCGCCGGTGACGATGACCTTGGGCATCGGGGAGCCTTGGCGGACGAGCTCGGCGCAGACGCCGTCGAGGAGCGCGCCGATCATGCCGGCGAAGCCGAGGGCGCAGCCGGCGCGCATGGCGTCGACGGTCGACTTGCCGATGGCCGGACCGCCGAGCAGCGCGGCGGGGTCGAGCGCCGGCAGCAGCGCCGTGCGCTCGTGCAGATACTGGGTCATCACCCCGAGGCCGGGAGCGATGATGCCGCCCGCGTAACCCCGCTCGGTCAGGATATCGACCGTGGTGGCCGTGCCCATGCCGACGATCACCGCGGGCGCGCCGGCGACGAGCTGGGCGCCGACGCAATCGGCAAGACGGTCCTGCCCGACTTCGGCGGGCTTGGGGTAGTCGAAGCCGAGACCCTTCACGGTGTCGTGGCGAAGATGATAGAAAGGGCGGCCGCTGCTCAGGAGCGCCGGCGAGATCGCGGCGGTCACCTTCGGGACCACGCTGGCGAGCGCGACGCCCTGCGTCGGGTGCGCGGCGAGCAACGCCGTCAGCGCGGCCGTCTCCAGCGACGCGGTGGGCAGCTCGCCGTGGGCGAGCACCCGACGCCCGTCGACGACGCCCCAGTGCGCATGCGTGTTGCCGACATCGAGGCAGAAGAGGGACACGGGGAAGAAGTAGGGCGCGGAGGCGACGGGAGCAAGCGCTCAGGATTTGCGCAGCGTGACCTCGCCGGACGAGACGATGGTCCTGCGCCCGCCGCCGGTGCGCAGGATCAGCGAGCCCTCTTCGTCGATGCCGTCGACGATGCCGGCGATCGGGTCGCCGCGCAGGCCGACGCGCACGGACTTGCCGGCGAGCACGTCATAGGACTGCCAGAGCTTGCGGAACGAACGGGACCAGGCGCCTTCCTCGAACTGTTCCCAGGCGTGGAAGAGCGCCGCGATGACGGCGGCCGCCTCGCGGTTGACGTCGAGCGGTGCGCCGAGCGCGGCTTCGAGCGAACCCGCGGTCGCGCGGATCTCGGAAGGAAAATCCTTCGGCTGGCCGGTGAGATTGAGGCCGAGGCCGAAGACCAGCTCGCGGACCGAATCGGCGTCGAGGCGGGCCTCGGTGAGCATCCCGGCGACCTTGCGGCCATCGGGCGACTGCAGGTCGTTCGGCCACTTCAGCCCGAGCTTCAGGCCGAGGGATTTCTCGACGTGGGCGCAAAGCGCGAGGCCCATCCACAGCGTGAACGGCTTGAGGCGTTCGGGCGGGATGAACGGACGGAAGGCGAGCGAGAGGTAGAGGTTGCCGGACTGGGCGCTGTGCCACTTACGTCCCAGCCGGCCGCGACCTGCGCGCTGCGAACGGGCGAGCACGGCGAAGGGCGCCTCCTGGCCGGCGGCGAGACGACGCTCCGCCTCCGAGTTCGTGCTGTCGACTTCGGCGAGGAGCTCGACGTCGGGCGCGACCTTGAGGCGGCGGAGATGCGCGTCGAGCAGCGCCGCGTTGATCTCGCGGGGGACGGACTTCAGTTCGTAGCCCTTGCGGGTCGACGCCTTGAAGGCGAAGCCTGCGGCGCGGAGGCGTTCGAGCCGGCTCCAGATCGCCACGCGCGAGACCCCGAGCTCCTTCGCGAGACGGTCGCCGCTGACCGGTTCGCCTTCGGCTTCGAGGAACGCGAGCAGGATGCTGCTGTCGAGGGCGGGCATGACGTCAGAGCCAGTCGAGGCCGACGTCGCACCAGGGCGCGGCATGGGTGAGGGCGCCGCTCGAGACGAAGTCGGGCGCCAGGGCGCCGATGAGCGGGAGCGAGTCGAGGCTCACGCCGCCGCTGACTTCGGACCATGCGAGGCCGCGGAGCTGCGGGATGGCGATCCGCAGGTCGGCGACCGGGAAGTTGTCGAGCAGGATGATGTCGGCGCCGGCCGCGAGGACCGGGCCGATCTGGTCGAGGCGATCCACCTCGACCTCGACGAGCAGGTCCGGACGGCTTTCGCGCGCGCGGCGGACCAGCTTCGTGATGCGTTCGCCGGCCGTGGCGCCGCCCGCCGCGAGGTGGTTGTCCTTCACCATGATGCGGTCGAAGAGTCCCAGGCGATGGTTGTAGCCGCCGCCTTGGCCGACGGCGTACTTCTCGAGCATGCGGAAACCCGGCGTCGTCTTCCGCGTATCGAGCAGCTTCGTCGGCGAGGAACCCAGGGCGAGGACGTGCTCGCGGGTGTGCGTCGCCACGCCGCAGAGACGCTGCAGGAAATTCAGGAGGATGCGTTCGGCGGAAAGCAGTTCGGCGGCGGGGCCTTCGACCTCGGCGACGGCCGTGCCGGCGGGGACGTACTGGCCGTCATAGGCGAGCGGCTTGGCGTGGCAGCGGCCGCCGTAGGCGGCGAAGACCACGTCGAGCAGGCCGAGGCCGGCGAGGACCATCGGGCGACGGGCGACCACGCGGGCGCGGGCGCGCTCGGCGCCGGCGAGCAAGGCGGCGGAAGGATCGCCGACGCGCAGCGGACGCTCGGCGAGGCCGAGGCCGGCGAGGTCTTCTTCGCGCGCGAACTCGGCGAAGCGGAGCAGCCACGCGCGGTCCAGCTCGTCCCAGCGGAGACGGCGGATCAGTCGTTCGGTCTGGCCGGGATCGCGCGGCATAGGTTCACCTTATGACCCGACCCCCGTCGGGCAAGGGGCTTAACGGAAGAACTCCTTGAACTTCGCCCGCCAGGATTCGGAGACCGGCGCGGCTTCGTCGCCGCAGGCGGCGGCGTAGGCCTTGAGGGCTTCCTTCTCCTTGTCGGACATCTTCTTCGGCACGTCGATGTCGACGCGGACGAGCAGGTCGCCCGAGGTCGAACCGCGGAGCGGCGGCATGCCTTCGCCGCGGAGGCGGAAGATCGTGCCGCCCTGGGTGCCGGCAGGGATGTTGAGGGTGGTCTTTCCCTTGAGCTTCGGGACGACGATCTTGCCGCCGAGGGCGGCGATGGAGAATTTCACCGGCACGCTGCAGGCGAGGTCGTCGCCGTCGCGCTCGAAGAGCTGATGCTCCGTGACCGTGATGTAGACGTAGAGGTCGCCCGCCTGGGCGCCGCGACGGCCGGCCGAGCCGTTGCCGCTCGAGCGGAGCTTCGTGCCCGTGTCGACGCCGGGCGGGATGCGGAGGCTGACGGTGGATTCGGCGACGACGCGGCCTTCGCCGGAGCAAGGCTTGCACGGCTTGTCGATGCGCTCGCCTTGGCCGCCGCACGAGGGGCAGACCTGACGCATCTGGAAGAAGCCGTTGGAGCGGACGACCTGTCCTTGGCCGCCGCAGGTCGGGCAGCGGCTCTTCTTCGAGCCCGGCTCGGCGCCGGAGCCGGCGCACTTGGCGCAAGCGACGTGCTTGCGGTAAGGGATCTTGCGTTCGACGCCTTCGGCCGCCTCTTCGAGCGTGATCTTCAGGTCCACGCGGAGGTCTTCGCCGTCGTTCTCCTGCGTCTGGCCGCCGCCGCCGAACATGTCGCCGAAACCGCCGCCACCGCCGCCGCCGAACATCTGCTCGAAGATGTCGCGCGGGTCGGCGCCACGGAAACCGCCGCCCTGGCCGCGGCCGGCGCCGGCGCCCATGTTGGGGTCGAAGGCGGCTTCGCCGTGCTGGTCGTAAAGTTTGCGCTTAGCCTCGTCGCCCAGGATCTCGTACGCGCGCGAGACCTTCTTGAACTTGTCCTCGGCCTCCTTGTTGCCCGGATTGCGATCCGGGTGGAACTCCATCGCCTTCTTGCGATAGGCCTTCTTGAGCTCGTCGGCCGACGCGGACTTCGCGACGCCCAGCAGGGAATAATAGTCGTCGGCCATCGGGGAAATTACTTGGCGGCGCCGGCGGAGACGAAGACGGCGGCCGGGCGGAGGACGCGGTCATGGAGCAGCCAGCCCGAGCGGGCGACGCGGAGCACGGTGCCTTCGGCGACGTCGGCGCTGGGCTCGGAGCCCACGGCCTCGTGACGGGAAGGGTCGAAAGGCTGGCCGACCGGCGTGACCTCGACGAGGCCTTGGGCGGAGAGGATCGAGCGGAGCTGGCCGATCGCCATGCGGAAACCTTCGGCGACCGCGCGGCCGTCGGCCTGCTTCGCGGCGGACTCCAGGCCGAGGTTCAGCGAGTCGAGCGCGGGAAGGAGGTCTTCGAGCAGGCCGGACGTGGCGTACTTGCGGAGCTCTTCGCGCTCGCGCTGGTGGCGACGCTGCTGGTTCTGCTGGTCGGCGTTGCTGCGCAGCACCGTGTCCTTGAGGAGGGCGACCTGACCTTCGAGCTCCGCGATGCGGGTCGCGGCGTCGGGCTGGGTCGGTTCGGAGGAAGGGATCGGATCGGTCATGAGATTATTTGTCGCCGAGGAGCTTCTCGGTCACGGATTTGCGGAGGCGTTCGCGGGCGAGGTCGAGCAGGAGCTCGGGCTGCCGCTGGGCGGCCGTCGTGACGGCCTGGGTGCCCATCGGGCGCGAGACCTTCTCGTCGAAGTTACGCTCCGTGATGTCGCGGGCCTCGAAGACGAAGTCGAAGGCCTGGTCGACGACGACCTTGCGCTGGTCCGTGCCGTCGCCCGAGATGACCGTGATGCGGTCGACGCGGACGCGGAGGTGCTTGATGAGGAAGGCCTGCTTGGCGGCAGGCTTGCCGGGGGCCGGCGCCGGGGCGTCGGCCGCGGGAGCGGACTTGAGGCCGTTGAAGATGTCCTTCGCGTTGTTGTCCTTCAGGTAGTCGGACTTGCCGACGATCGTCAGGTGCTCGATGTCGAGCTCGACGTCGTTGACGACCTGGCTGCCGCCTTCGAAGAACGTCAGCGGCTCGAGGTCGAGGACAAGCCGACGTACCTTCAGGAACTCCTTCTCGGTCCAGCGGGTGGGGTTGGTGATCGTCAGGCCAGCATAGGCGACGCGACCCGCGAAGAGGTTGGTGTCGTTGGCCTCGACCGCCAGGTGGGCCCCGGACTTCGTCGCGAGGGAGGAATCGAGGAGCTTGGGGGAGAAACGGCCGAGGGCCCACACGCCCAGCAAGCCCACCATCACCAGGAACAGCGCCACCCCGCAGAGCATCGTGAGAAGCTTGCGCAGAGCGGACCCGAGACGGGTGCTTTGGGAGGGAGCGGACATCGAGAGACGCTGAAATCGAGCAGTAGGCGTGCCATGGAGCAGGGTCAACGGTGGAGGCGAAAAGCAGGGTTATCGGCCGTTTTTCGCGGATGATCGTCCTCATCGCGACCGGCGTCGCCGGGCAGGCGGGTCCTTCTGTCCCGGAGGTGTGACGGCAAATGAGCGTCCAGACCGGCGTCCCAGGCGCGGGCGAGGTAAGGCTTGCGGAGGGGCTTAGGGTGGGCTTCCTCCATACTCCAATGAGTCAGGAAGCCGCCAAATTGATGCTCGGTCTGCCCAAGGGCAGCCTGGAAGAGGCCACTCTCCAGTTGTTCGCCCGCGCCGGGTTCCCCGTCGCCAAGAGCAGCCGCTCTTACCGCCCCTCCTTCGATGATCCCGCCCTCGACGGCCGCTTCATCCGCGCCCAGGAAGTGGCCCGCTACGTCGAGCATGGCTTCTTCGACTGCGGCCTCACCGGTCAGGACTGGGTCCAGGAGAACAACGCGGACGTCGTCCAGGTCTGCGAGCTGGTCTACAGCCGCGCCTCCGCCCAGAAGTCCCGCTGGGTCCTCTGCGTGCCCGAAGCCTCCCCGGTCCAGACCGCCAAGGACCTCGCCGGCAAGCGCGTCGCCACCGAACTCGTCGAGACCACCCGCCGCTGGTTCAAGGCGAAGGGCGTCGAATGCGAAGTCGAATTCTCCTGGGGCGCCACCGAGGTGAAGGTCCCCGAGCTCGCCGACGCCATCGTCGACATCACCGAGACCGGCTCCTCCATCAAGGCCAACAAGCTGCGCATCGTCGCCCAGCTGATGGAGACCACCACCGTCCTCGTCGCGAACAAGGCCGCCTGGGCCAATCCCGCCAAGCGCGCCAAGATCGAGCAGATCGTCCTCATGCTGCAGGGCGCCCTCGCCGCGCAGCACATGGTCGGCCTCAAGTTCAACCTCCCCAAGGCCAAGCTCGAGAAGGTCGCCGCCGCCCTGCCCGCCCTGCGTAATCCGACGGTCTCGCCGCTGAGCAATCCCGAGTGGATCGCCGTCGAGACCATCATCGACGCCCGCCAGGCGCGCGAGTTCATCCCGACCCTCAAGGCCGCCGGCGCCGAGGGCATCGTGGAGTACCCGATCAACAAGCTCGTCTACTGACGAACCCCGTCATGGCTGACTCCGTCCGCGTCGGTCTCATCCAGCTCACCGCCGAGGACACTCCGGCGGCGAACGTGCGCAAGACCCTGCCCCGCATCGAAGAAGCGGCGGCCAAGGGCGCCCAGATCATCGGCCTGCAGGAGATGTTCACGACGAAGTATTTCTGCATCACCCAGGACCCGAA
>RGES01000430.1 GCA_009917805.1 Verrucomicrobiota bacterium | reverse complement strand
GAGCTCGTTGGACTTCTTGAGCGCGTCCTCGAGCGAGATGTTGATGTCGTCGGGGACGAGCTTGGCGAGGCGGTTGGTCTCGATGAACGGCAGGTCGCGGATGCGCGCGAGGTCGCGGACGACCATCTTGGCGCCGAACGTGCCGAAGGTGATGATGTTGGCGACGCGGTCCTCGCCGTACTTCTTGCGGACGTAGCCGACGACCTGGTCGCGCCGGCGCATGCAGAAGTCGATGTCGAAGTCGGGCCTCGACCGGGTCCTTGGCGTACTGGGTCGTCAGGTCGCCTTCCTGCATCGTCACCGGGATGATGTCGGTGAGCGGGCGGTCGGCGATGATCATGCCGCAGGCGTGCTTGCCGGAATTGCGTACCATGCCCTCGATGACGAAGTCGCCCGGCTTGCCGGCGGCGACGAGCAGGCCGTTCTTGAGCTTCTCGTAGCCGTCGAGGATCGCGTCGATCTTGTCCGAGGCCTTGGGCTTCACGCCTTCGCTGAAGATGTAGACGGGGTAGTTGTTCTGGCCGACGGGCAGCTTGACGTCGCACATCTCGGCGATGGCGACGGTGTTCTTGATGGACTCGGGGACCTCGCCGAAGACGCGCAGCATCTCGGCCTCGCTCTTGAGGTAGAACTCCGTGGCGGAGTAGCGCATGCGGCGCTCGTCGGCGAGGCGGGCGCCGGTCTGGATGCAGAGCATCGCGTCGTGCGCGACGGAATCGCCGGCGTCGACGTAGTGCACGTCGTTGGTGGCGACGACGCGGAGCTGGAATTCGCCGGCGAGCTTGAGGAGGTCGGCGATGATGCGCTTCTGCTCCTCGAGGCCGTGGTCCATCAGCTCGATGACGAAGTTCTCGCGGCCGAAGATCTCGACGAACTTGCCGCAGGCCTTGCGGGCGGCCTCGTAGTCGCCGCGGAGGAGCGCCTGCGGGATGACGCCCTGGAGGCAGCCCGAGAAGCCGATCAGGCCGTCGGCGTGCTTGGCGAGCTGCTCGAGGTCGGTGCGCGGCTTGTAGTGCAGGCCGCGGACGTGCGCGTCGGAGACGAGCTTGGTGAGGTTCTGGTAGCCTTTGAAGTTCCGGGCGAGCACGCCCATGTGGAAGTACTTGTGCTCGCGGCGGTCGGGCTTGTCGGTGAGCGCGTGGTCCCAGACGAGGTAGAGCTCGCAGCCGAGGAGCGGCTTGAGCTTCACGTCGCCCTTGGAGCGCTGCTTGGCCTCGTTCCAGAAATCGAAGAGACCGAAGAGGTTGCCGTGGTCGGTGATCGCCACCGCGCGCATGTTCATGTCGCACGCGCGCGCCATCAGGCGGTCGATGCGGCTGCAGCCGTCGAGCATGCTGTAGTCCGTATGCA
>RGES01000429.1 GCA_009917805.1 Verrucomicrobiota bacterium | reverse complement strand
GGTGATGCCGACGTCGCCCACTGGGCGGGAGCTCCTTCGGAAAAGAACCCCGAGATGATGCCGCTGACGATGCACTTCCGCATCGGTCGGCCGCGTCGGTGGCATCGCCGGCGATGCGGGTGGCGTGGATGTAGGCTTCGTCCTTGGCGAAGGCGAACATCAGTCCCGGGCCGTAGAATTCGGGCAGCTTGCCGGCCTTATGGGCGTCGATGAGCGCCTGCTTGGCGGCCAGGTACATTTCCTTGTTCGGGGTCACGTTACCGATGCGGAAGTGCATCGTCAGCGGCATCATCTCGGGGTTCTTTTCCGAAGGAGCTCCCGCCCAGTGGGCGACGTCGGCATCACCGGTGGAGTCGATGACCTGGCGGGCTTCGATACGGACGAGTCCGTCCTTGTTCGCCACGATGACGGCGGTGATGAGACCGCCCTTGGTCTCGACGTCGCAGACGAGCGAGTGGTAAAGCACGCTCAGGCTTTCGGAGTGGCGGCGGATGAGGCCGTCCATGAGCAGCTTGAACTCTTCGACGTTCGGGATGTGAACCGAGCCCCAATACTTGGTGATCAGGTGCGCCGGCAGGTCGTCGATCCGATTGGCGTCGGGCTTGGCGAGGCCGAGTTCGCGGAGGAACTCGAGGGCGATGCCGCGGACGACGAAGCGACCGGTCGGCTTGTCGATCAGGCCGTCGAAGTAGGGCAGTCCGACCGCGGTGATGATGCCGCCGGCGAAACCGGCACGTTCGATGAGCAGCGTCTTCGCGCCGGAGCGGGCGGCGGCGAGGGCGGCCGCGGAGCCGGCGCAGCCGCCGCCGCAGACAAGGACATCGGTCTTGATGGTCTTCATTGGGAATTAAAGTCCTTCGGGGCGTTTGGCCGTGGCTTCGTAGAGGATGACGCCGCCGCGTTTGAGGATCTCGCGTTGGAGGGCCGGGACGTCGATCTTGCGGAGTTCGGTCTGGGCGGAGGCAGCCTGGGCCGCGGCGATGCCGGAGGCTTCGCCCAGCGCCATGAAGACCGGCTCCATCCGGATAGTCTGATAGCCGACGTGTGAAGCCGAGCAGGCCACGGGAACCAGCAGACCGTCCACGGACTTCGGAAGCAGGCTGCGATACGGGATCTGGAAGGGTTCGTGTTCGACGTAGAAATAGCCGGGGCGCAGGAGCGGGTAGGCAGGGTCGAAGCGAGTCACGGCGTGGCTATCGAACGGGTATTCCGCGATGGCGATGCCGTCGGGCTTGTGGGCGGGCAGCCCGGTGGCTTCGAGGAACTTGGCGTCGTTTTCCGTGACGGTGTGTTCGCCCCAGATGCGACGGCCTTGCCGGACGTAGATGTGGTGCGGCCGGCCGCGGTTATCG
>RGES01000428.1 GCA_009917805.1 Verrucomicrobiota bacterium | reverse complement strand
TCGAACTGCCCTCGCCCATCCTCACGAACGAGGAGCTGGCCAAGCTCCGCCACGTCGCCCAGGGGCAGTTCCGTTCAGTCACCATCCCCACCCTCTTCGACGCCAAGTCAGGCGCAAAGGGCCTCGAGCAGGCGATGGAGGACCTGTGCAAGCAGGCCTCCCTCCAGATCGACGCCGGCATCAACCTCATCATCCTGAGCGACCGCGGCGTCGACCGTAACAACGCCGCCATCCCGCCCCTGCTCGCCGTCTCCGGCCTGCACCACTACCTGATCCGCGAAGGCAAGCGCACCAAGGTCGGCCTCATCCTCGAGTCCGGCGAACCGCGCGAAGTGCACCACTTCTGCACGCTCATCGGCTACGGTTGCGCGGGCATCAACCCCTACCTGGCGTTCGAGACCCTCGACGACATGATCAAGCAGGGCCTGCTCGTCGGCGTGGACCATTACACGGCCTGCAAGAACTACGTGAAGGCCGCCACCAAGGGCATCGTCAAGGTCGCCTCCAAGATCGGCATCTCGACCATCCAGAGCTACCTCGGCGCCCAGATCTTCGAGTGCGTCGGCCTCCAGCAGAAGGTCGTCGACAAGTACTTCACCGGCACGGCCACCCGCATCGAAGGCGCCGACGTCGCCGCCATCGCCGAAGAGACCCTCGAGCGTCATCGCCGCGCCTTCCCCGATCGCGTCGACACCCCCGCCACCCTCGAGGTCGGCGGCGACTACCAGTGGCGTAACGAAGGCGAAGGCCACCTCTTCAGCCCGCAGGTCATCCACTCGCTGCAGAAGGCCGTCCGCACGAACAACTACGACACCTTCAAGGTCTACTCCGGCCTGGTGAACAACCAGATGCAGCAGATCTTCACGCTGCGCGGCCTGCTCCAGTTCAAGGCCCGCACGCCGGTCGACATCAGCGAGGTCGAATCCGCCGAAAGCATCCTCAGGCGCTTCAAGACGGGCGCGATGAGCTACGGCTCCATCTCCTCCGAAGCCCACGAGGCCCTCGCGATCGCGATGAACCGCATCGGCGGCAAGTCCAACACCGGCGAAGGCGGCGAAGATCCGGCGCGCTTCACCTGGACCAACGAAAAGGGCGACTCCAAGAACTCCGCCATCAAGCAGGTCGCTTCCGGCCGCTTCGGCGTCACGAGCCGCTACCTGACGAACGCCAAGGAACTCCAGATCAAGATGGCCCAGGGCGCGAAGCCCGGCGAAGGCGGCCAGCTCCCCGGCGGCAAGGTCTACCCTTGGATCGCCAAGGTGCGCCACTCCACCACGGGCGTGGGCCTCATCTCCCCTCCCCCGCACCACGACATCTACTCGATCGAGGACCTCTCGGAACTCATCCATGACCTGAAGAACGCCAACCGCG
>RGES01000427.1 GCA_009917805.1 Verrucomicrobiota bacterium | reverse complement strand
GCTCCCTCCCTGCAGGCCAATGACATGGGGGTCTTTGCTATACGTCGTATAACTCCGATGCCACCCCGTGCCCTTGGGGTGCAGGTCAAAAGTATGCGGGGCGCCCTCGACGATGATGAATTCATGGATGACGTTGCCCTTCTTGAGCGCGGCTACCATGTCCTTAGACTGCTGGATATCGACCGTGGTATCAGCCGTGCCATGCAGGATGAGCACCGCCGGGTCCTGCGGGTCGCACTGGAGTTCGGGCAGGTAGGCCTGCTGCTC
Source organism: Verrucomicrobiota bacterium (assembly GCA_009917805.1). Classification (GTDB taxonomy): domain Bacteria; phylum Verrucomicrobiota; class Verrucomicrobiia; order Opitutales; family UBA953; genus UBA953. The sequence continues at coordinate 1,107 of RGES01000427.1, read as the reverse complement.
GGCGGAGGTCGCGCCGACCACGTCGCCCTTGCCGTGCTTGGAGAAGTTCACGACGCCGTACATGTCGATGACGGCGGAGACCTTCGCGGAGTGTTTCGCCTGCGGATCGCCGCCCGGGCCGGTCTTGTCGTCGGACAGGCCGACCATCAGCGCGAGGTAACCGCCGGCCGAACCGCCCGCCACGGCGACCTTCTCCGGATTGACACCAAGCTCCTTGGCGTGCGCGCGCACCCAGCGGACGGCGTCGCGGCAGTCCTTGATGTTCTGCGGCCAGACGCCCTCCTTCGACTTGGGACCGAGCACGTAGTTGCAGCTGACGACGACATAGCCGGCACGACAGAGGTCGGCGCTCACGCTGGCGGAGCGATACTCGGCCTTGTCGCCGCCGGTGAAACCGCCGCCATGGATGAAGACCACGGCCGCGCGATCGGCACGGGCCTCGCCGGCAGGGAAATAGAGGTCGAGCTTCTCCTTGCGGTCAGCGCCGAGGAACGCGATGTCGCTCAGGCGATAGACCGGGTTAGCCGAATCAACCGAGGCATAGGCCGCCTTGGCCAAGGCCGGCACCTGAGCGGCATCGACCTTCTCGCCCGGCTTAGCCAGCTCCCGGATGCCGAGCTTGGAGACATCGGCGGCGAACAAGGAAGATACGACGAGGAGTAGGAGGAGCGGACGCATGAAGGGCGGGGTAGATGGTTTCTACCCCGCCCTTGAAGGCAGTCAACGGTCAGCCGGAGCTCAGGACAGCGCGTGCGCGTAGCCGTCGACGATCGCCTGCAAGGAGGCTTCGACGAGGTTTTCGCTGACGCCGACCGTGCCCCAGGAGGCCTTGCCGTCGGAAGAACGGATGACCACGCGGGTCTTGGCCGCGGTGCCGTCGGAACCGCCGAGGATGCGGACCTTATAATCCACCAGGCTGACCTTCGCGAGCTTCGGGAAGGACTTCACGAGCGCGGCGCGCAGGGCCTGGTCGAGGGCGTGCACCGGGCCGTCGCCTTCGGCGACCGTGAGGGTCTCCTTGCCGGCGATGCCGACGCGGACCACGGCTTCGCAGTAGGCCGAGCCCTTGGCGCCGCGCGCAGTGACGTGATAGGAAGCGACCTCGAA
>RGES01000426.1 GCA_009917805.1 Verrucomicrobiota bacterium | reverse complement strand
TCATGGACGTGCCGATCCCGGAGCGCCTCTGGGCCGCGGTCGTGCACCCCGACATCGTCGTGCTGACCAAGGTCGCCCGCGAGATCATGCCGCGTCAGGTCCAGCTCGAGACCTCCACGCAGCAGAGCGGCAACCTCGGCGGCCTGCTGTGCGGCTTCTTCAAGAGCGACTACGCCCTCATCGGCCGTTCGCTCCACGACCTCATCGCCGAACCGCATCGCCATCGCCTGATCCCCGAGTTCTACCGCGCCAAGGCCGCCGCCATGGCCGCCGGCGCGCTGGGCTTCTCGATCTCCGGCGCCGGCCCCAGCGTGTTCGCGCTCTGCGACGGCGAAGAGACCGCCCGCAAGGTCGCCGCCGCCGTCGCCGCCGTGTTCTCGTCGGTGCCGATCAAGGCCACGCCTTACGTCTCGCGCATCAATCCCAAGGGTGTCCATGTCCTCTCCGAGTCCTAAGCTGGAATTCGTCTCCACCGCTGACGCCTCCTGTCGCGGTTCCCTGCGTGACGTGCTGCTTTCGGCCATGCCGGCCAAGGGCGGCCTGTGGGTGCCGACGCATATCCCGCAGATCGCGCCCGATTTCGTGGAGCGCCATCGCGACGCGTCCTACGCCGACCTCGCCGAGGCCGTCGTGGCCCCGTACTTCGCCGAGGTCCTCGGTCCGGCGGTCCTGCGTCAGCTCTGCCAGGAGGCCTTCAACTTCCCGGTGCCGCTCGTGCGTCCGGAAAAGCTCAAGGGTACGCCGGCCGAACGCATCGCCGTCCTCGAGCTCTTCCATGGCCCTTCCGCGGCCTTCAAGGATTTCGCCGTCCGCACCCTCGTGCGCGTCACCGCACGCGTGCTCGGCGACGAGTTTCCGCAGCTGACCGTCCTTGCTGCGACTTCCGGTGATACCGGCGCCGCCGTGACCGAAGCCTGTGCCGGCGTTCCCGGCGTCCGCGCCGTCGTGCTTTATCCCCGCATCGGCGTCAGCGGCGTGCAGGAATCGCAGATCGCCCGCGCCCGTCCCGGCGTCGTCGCGCTGTCCGTCGACGGCACCTTCGACGACTGTCAGGCCATGGTGAAGCGTGCGCTGGCCGACGAATCCCTGCGCCGCCGCCGTCCGTTGCTGACGGCCAATTCCATCAACCCCGTCCGCCTGATCGCGCAGGTCCCGTTCGCCTTCCACGCCAAACGCCTGCTGGCGCCCGGCCGTCGCATGGGCGTCGTGGTGCCTTCCGGCAACCTCGGCAACGTCGGCGCCGTGCAGCTGGCCCGTCGCATGGGCCTCGATGTCGCCGCGCTCGTCGCCGCGACCAACACCAATTCCCCGCTGCCCGAGCTCTTCGCCACCGGCGAGTATCGCCCGCGCCGCGCCACCCCCACGGCGTCCAACGCCAT
>RGES01000425.1 GCA_009917805.1 Verrucomicrobiota bacterium | reverse complement strand
TTCGAACCGGCGCTCAACGCCTACTGGGTCCGCTTCGTCGCCGACGAGGACGCCGTCCTCTCCGCCCAGCTGACCTACGAATAATCGCAACCATCGGCCGTTTGCGCTGTTTCAAAAGAACACCCCCATGACGCTCCGTCTCCTCGCCCTCCTCGCCCTCGTCTCGCCGCTCTGCGCGGCCGACGCTCCCGCCACCCTTCTCGCCCAGCCCGACAAGGAGATCCTCAACGACGCGCTGACCAAGGAGTCCAAGGCCGCCGAGTGGAAGGTCGCCAAGGGCAAATGGGAGCGGGCCGCCGACGGCATCCATGTCGAGGAGCTGCCGGCCGACAACCATGGCGCCGCCGGCCGCGTGCCCATGAAGCTGCAGGACTTCGTCGCCTCCTTCGAATTCCGCCTCGACGGCGCGAGGGTGATTTCGCTCAGCATCAACGACGCCAAGGAACACGTGGCCCGCGTGATGATCACGCCGACCGCCCTGCGCGTGCAGAAGGACGACCATGACCATGACGGCCCCGACAAGGGCGTCGTGTTCCTGAACCAGGCGCAGGCGTTCGAAGCCGGCACCTGGCACAGCGTCGTGCTCGAGATGGTCGGCGACACCATGGTCGCGACGATCGACGGCAAGATCAGCGGCTTCGGCAGCAACGACCTCTTCAAGGCCGAGAAGGCCAACCCTGGCTTCACCTGCGGCGGCCAGTCGGCCACCTTCCGCAACTTCGTGATCTGGAGCGCCAAGCCGGAGCCCAAGGCCTCGTGGAAGGAAGCCAGCGCCAAGATCGCCGAAGCCATGAAGGCCGCGCCGGCTCCCGCCGCTCCCGCCGCCAAGGGCAAGGCCGCCGCCAAGGGCAAAGGCAAGGCCGCCGCCGCGAAATAACGGTCCGGCGGGCCATTTTGAACGGCGGGGGAGCATCTCCCCGCTTGCACCGAGGGAGGTTCCGACCAAGTTCGAACCTCCCTCTTTCATGAACGAGCCCTTCGACACCATCGAGGAAGCCCTTGCGGACATCGCCGCCGGGAAGCTCGTCATCGTGACCGACGACGAGAACCGCGAGAACGAGGGCGACCTCGTGATGGCGGCCTCGAAGGCGACGCCCGAGACCGTCAACATGATGATCCGCCACGCGCGCGGCCTGATCTGCGTCCCGACCGTCGAGCACCAGCTCCGCCGCCTGGGCATCTCCCAGATGGTGCCGGAGAACCGCGAGTCGCAGCGCACGGCGTTCGCCGTCTCCGTCGACGCCGCGGAAGGCATCTCCACCGGCATCTCCGCCTACGACCGCGCGAAGACCATCGCGATCCTCGCCGACCCGCAGGCCAAGCCCGAGGCGCTCGTGCAGCCCGGCCACATCTTCCCGCTCCTCTCCCGGCCCGGCGGCG
>RGES01000424.1 GCA_009917805.1 Verrucomicrobiota bacterium | reverse complement strand
AGCACGATGGCCACCGGACAGCCGAGCTCGGCGACCTGCGAGGCGAGGAAGAGATTGCGGAGCAGGTTCGTAGCGTCGACGACGAGCACCACGGCATCCGGACGGCGGTCGCCGGCGATGTTGCCGGAGAGCGCGTCGATGACGACCTGCTCGTCGGGCGAAGCGGCCGCGAGCGAATAGAGCCCCGGCAGGTCGACGAGCTCGACCTTCCGGCCGTCGCCGAGATCGCAGGTGCCGGACTTGCGGGCGACCGTGACGCCGGGGTAATTGCCGACGCGCTGACGCAGGCCGGTCAGGGCGTTGAAGAGGGTCGACTTGCCGGTGTTGGGGTTACCGACGAGCGCGACCAAAAGGCCTGCTTCGGGAGTGCTCACGGCTGGCGCGGTCGCTGGATGGGACAATCGGCGGAGACGTCGACGATCAGGTTCTCGGCTTCGGCGAGACGGAGGCTGACGACCTGGCCGCCGAACTCGATGGCGAGCGGGTCGCCGAGCGGGGCCTTGCGGATGAGCTTAAGGACCATGCCCGGGAGCAGCCCCAGGGCCATGAGACGTTGATCCACCCCACGCTCGGGGTTGAGCGAGGCCAGCTTCCCGAATTGACCGGGTAGAAGTTGGGATAGCGGGGTCACGCTAATTGAGATTGAGTCTCAAAAGTACCCCTTAGCCCTCCTTTGTCAACGCCGACCCGCGAGTCGGCGCCGATTGCATTCCCGGCTCCCCCTCCCCTGTTTACCCGCTTATAACCCCCTCCGATGCACGAACTGACCCCAGACGTCGAATCGCCGGCCAGGCATACCGAGCGAGACCATGGGGGCATCGCCGGCCACCCCCGGGGTCTGAGCATGCTGTTCTACGCCGAGATGTGGGAACGTTTCTCCTACTATGGCATGCGGGCTATCCTCCTGCTCTTCATGATCGCCCCTTTGGCGATGGGCGGGATGGGCATGGACCAGAAGGTCGCCGCGCAGATCTACGGCAACTACACCATGGCGAGCTACATGGTGTGCATCCTCGGGGGCTACCTGGCGGACAACTTCATCGGCGCGCGGCGCGCGGTCCTCGTCGGCGGCCTGATCATCACCGCCGGACATTACTCGCTCGCGTTCGACACGACGCCGACGTTCTACGCCGGACTCATCCTGGTCGCGCTCGGCACCGGACTCCTCAAGCCGAGCATCAGCACGCTCGTCGGCGGACTCTACTCGCATGGCGACACGCGGCGTGACGCCGGCTTCTCGCTCTTCTACATGGGCATCAACCTCGGCGCCTTCGCCGCGCCGCTCGTCGTCGGCTGGCTCGCGCAAGGCGAACAGTTCAAGGCGCTGCTGGCCGGCTGGGGGCTCGACCCGACGCACAGCTGGCACTGGGGTTTCGGCGC
>RGES01000423.1 GCA_009917805.1 Verrucomicrobiota bacterium | reverse complement strand
CTCATCCCGACGAAGGCGGCGGAAAGGACTTCGAAGGCGGCGAGCGTGTTGCCCTGGTCGCTGCGCGAACGCTCGATCGAGACCGCGGCCTTGGCGTCCTGGCGACGCAGTTCCTCCAGTTCGGCGTGGGAGAGGGCGGAAACGACCCCGGCCACGAGCGAGATGCCCGCCGCGCTGCCGTTGAGGAGGAGGAAGACCGGCCAGAGATACCAAGCGGGATCCATGTCCTTCCTGCTTAGGGCGGACCCCGGAGTTTGGCGAGGGAGAATCCCGGCGTTGACCCTACGTAAACGCCTCGGAATACTGCGTCCATGACCCCTCGCGAGCTTCGGATCGTCTCCGCCCTGGCCGTGTTCCTTTCCGCCGCCCTGCCCGCGGCCGCCGGCGCGATCGCCTTCCGCTCGCAGCCGATCCTCGCCGCGACGTTGCATGGCGAAGCCGGCGCGCTGCCCGGCCTGACCGGTTTCTACTTCAATCATTTCACCGGCGCGCTCGTGCTGCTGCTCGTGGTCGGACTCGGCATCACCGCCTTCGCCGCCCGCGCCCACCTGCGCGCCGACGAGGAGCCGGTCGTGCGGATGGCCAAGCTGCTCGTCGCGGCGTGCTTCTCCGCGCTGGTGAGCGTGGTGTTCCTCGGCCTCCTCGTGCTCGCGACGGCCTTGCCGGTCTACGCGAAGCTGATGCAGCGCTGAGCCCGCCACGCGGCCAGCGCCGCGAGCAAGGGACGCGCCGCCGCCGGATCGCCGGACCAGAGCGTCCGCCCGTCGACGTCATCCCAGCGCGAGGCCGCGGACGCGCCGCCCGGGAGGGTCGAGCGCACGACGAGGATCGCTTCGGCGCCGGCGGGAACGCCTGACTCGACGTCGCGCACGGGCAAGCCCGCGCAACGGACGAGCTGACCGAGCGACGGGCGTCGAACTGCACGCCCTCGACGCCGGCGCCTTCGCCCAAGGAGCGTAGCTCGATGGAAGCCGCGAGCGAGTTCGCCCAGGGCGTCGATTTCGGACGCGGCAGCCATTCCGCGGCGTCGCGCGTCGTCCGGAGCGAACGCAACCGGAAGACTTCCGGCGAAGGAAGCAACGCGCGCAGGCCGAGTTCCTCGAAGTCCGGGCCGACGACGAGGCGCAGCACGCCTTCCTGTCCGCCGAGGAGCCGGAGCGCCGCACGCCAGGCCGCGAGGTCGCCGGCGGCAAGCGGACCGGAAGCGAGGCCGGCCCGGGACATCCCCGCGCGCAGGCGCATGAGATGGTCTTCCAAGCACTCGGTGACGCCGGCCCGCAGGGCGATCGTCTCGAAGAAGGCGGCGCCGTCGGGGAAGCTACCCGGAGAGGCGTCGCCCTCGGCGAGGACGCCGTTGCGGCAGACGCGGCTCATGGGAGCGCCGC
>RGES01000422.1 GCA_009917805.1 Verrucomicrobiota bacterium | reverse complement strand
CTGAAGCTGGACGCCGACCCCAAGGTACGCATCCTCGACCTCACCGCCGACTTCACCCAGGCCGACGGCTCGTTGAAGAGCGAACTGTATTCCGACAAACACCTGCACCTGAACCTCGCCGGGTATGAGGTCTTCGCCGCCAAGCTGAAGGTCGCCGTCGAGGCCATGACGAAATGAGGAACTGGCCGCTGATAATGCTCTGCCTGGGCTTGGTGCTGAGCACCCAGGTGAGCTTCGGCCCGGCCCCCAAGCTGACAAGCAACGCCTATCCCGAGTCGCACTTTTTCCGCGCTCCCCGGATCTCCCGCTTTGAAATCCTCAGGGACGGCAGAGTCCTCCGCAGCGAGTCGGTCGGCCAGTCCGAGTCCGCGGATGGCAAAACCCTCCGTGTGGCCATGGGCACGACGAAACTGACCCACCTCGATGATTCATTACGAAGGCCTCTGGTACAGGACGGAGCACTGACCTTCCGGATACCGGTCACCTTCACCATCGACGGGAAACCAGTCGGCGAATCCACCGTCCTTCAACCCATTGCCGACGACACCATCCATGCCAGCTTCCACCTGTCCCGATACGGGTGGTACCTTCACGACCCCACCGACGGACGAATGGATGCCTGCTTGCTTGACGCCATGGTCACGGCCGTGCGCGCGCGAATCGAAGATGGTAACCGGCAGACCGAGATCAAACGTCTCCACGGTACGTATCCGCGATGAAATCCTTCGCCGCCCTCTTACTTCTCAGCCTCTTCGCGGTCGCGCCTCTGGCCGCGGAACCACGCGCGTTCCTGGAGAAGCATTGCTTCGAATGCCATGATGCGGAAACGAAGAAGGGCGGGCTCGACCTGACCACGCTTCGTTACGACCCCGCCAAGCCGGAGAAGTGGGTCCAGGTGCATGACGCCGTCGCCGACGGCGAGATGCCACCTGCGAAGAAAAAATCGCAGCCGACGCCCGCCGAACGCGCCGATTTCGTCGCCAGCCTCGGCGGACGTCTTGCGTCCGACGTCGCGGCCGCGCACCCGACCCGCAGTGGCCTACGCCGGCTGACGCGCCAGGAATTCGAGAACTCGCTCAAGGACCTGCTCGCGCTCCCTCGGCTGGACATCACCTCGCTGCTGCCGGCCGACGGCCGCGTGGCCGGCTACGACAAGATCGGCAGCGGACTTGATCTGTCGCCCGGACACCTGGCGGCCTATCAGGAAGCCGTCGAGAAAGCCCTCGACGTCGCCATCGCCACGCAGAGCGCCGCGCCGCGCGTCTACCAGAAACGCATCTATCCCGCCGGATTGTTCAAATTCGGCGGCAACCTCGCCCATGGACAGTTCGTACTGCTGAAGGACAAGCAACCCGACCCCGCCCTGCCGGTCCGCGGTGGCTTCGA
>RGES01000421.1 GCA_009917805.1 Verrucomicrobiota bacterium | reverse complement strand
CGCGCTCCTGCTCGAGGTCTTCACCGACAAGGGCATCGGCACCGAAATCGTCCACGGTTGATGAGCGGCCCGTCTCCAGATTCCGCCGCCGCGAACTACGCGGCCAACGTCGCCCATAACTACGGCGCTCCGCCCATCACGCTCGTGAAGGGGCAGGGGACGCACGTCTGGGATGCTTCCGGCAAGCGCTACCTCGACTTCGCCTCCGGCATCGCGGTCAACGCCGTCGGCCACGCGCATCCGCACTGGGTCAAGCGCGTCACCGAGCAGGCCGGCAAGCTCGTCCACGTCAGCAACCTCTACCGCAACGAACCGCAGGGCGAGCTCGCCCAGGCGCTCGCCCGCCGCTGCGGCCCCGGCCGGGTCATCTTCTGCAACAGCGGCGCCGAGGCCAACGAAGGCCTGCTGAAGCTCGCCCGCCTCCACGGCCAGCGCAAGGCCGGCGCCGAGGGCGCCTGCATCGGCGTCGTCGTGGCCGAGAAGGCCTTCCATGGCCGCACCTTCGGCGGCATGTCCGCCACGCCTCAGGAGAAGATCCAGAAGGGCTTCCGTCCCTTGCTGTCCGGCTTCACCGCCGCGCCGCTCAACGACCTCGCCGCCTGGGACAAGGCCATCGACGCGAAGACCACCGCCGCCGTGCTGATCGAATCGATCCAGGGCGAAGGCGGCGTCAATCCCGCCACGCCGGAATTCCTCCGGGGCGTCGAGCAGCTCTGCCGCGCGCGCAACGTGCTGTTCATGATCGACGAGATCCAGTGCGGCATCGGCCGGACCGGCAAGTTCTTCGCCTACGAGCACGCGGGCGTGAAGCCCGACGCGATCGCCATGGCCAAGGGACTCGGCGGCGGCTTCCCCATCGGCGCGATCTGGATGGCGCCGCCGCACGACGACCTCTTCCAGGCCGGTTCGCACGGCACCACGTTCGGGGGCGGTCCGCTCGCGGCCACCGCCGGCCTGGCCGTCCTCGAGATCCTCGAAGCCGAGCAGCTCGTCGCCAAGGTCGCGGAACGCTCCGTCGCCTGGCACGCCGAACTCCGTAAGCTCGTCGAACTCCGTCCCGACCTCGTGAAGGAAGTCCGTGGCGCCGGCTACATGGTCGGCGTCATCCTGCACGTCGACCCGCTTCCGGTCGTCGCCGCCTTGCGCGAAGCCGGCCTCCTGACGGCTCCGGCCGGCGGCGTCGCCGTGCGCCTGCTGCCTCCGCTCAACGCCTCGCCCGAGGAACTGGCCGAAGTCGTGGCGATCCTGCGTCAGGTCTTGGGCGGTTGGAAGGCGGCCTGAGCCGTTTCCGCCCCTTATTTTCCGCTGTCCAAACGGGCGGGGAGGGGTATGTTCAAACGCTTTCCGAGATGCGTCATTTCCTGAAGGAGACCGACCTGAGCCCGGCCGAGA
>RGES01000043.1 GCA_009917805.1 Verrucomicrobiota bacterium | reverse complement strand
TCCCAGCCTAGGCTGGGACGTCCGCTTTTCACCCACCCAAACCAACAACCCGTCGGGCAATTCCGCCCGACACAACGCACCAAGCAAAAACACACATGAAACAGAAACACTCCGTGACCATCGAAGAACTCGGTATCACGATCAACACGGGCTCCATCGCCCGCCTCGCCAACGGCGCGGTCACCATCAGCAAGGGCGAGACCACGCTCTTCGTGTCGGCCACCGCCGCCGAAGACCTGCGCTCCCCCGACCAGGACTTCTTCCCCCTGACCGTCGACTACCGCGAGAAGTTCGCGGCGGCCGGCCGTTTCCCGGGCGGTTACTTCCGTCGCGAAGGCAAGCCTTCCGACAAGGAGATCCTGACCTCGCGCCTCTGCGACCGTCCCCTCCGCCCGCTCTTCCCCGAAGGCTTCCTCAACGAAGTCCAGGTGATCGGCCTCCTCCTCTCGGCGGACCAGATCAACGACTCCGACGTCCTCATGGTGAACGGCGCCTCCGCCGCTCTCCTCTGCTCCGACATCCCGTGGAACGGCCCGATCGCCGGCATCCGCCTCGGTCGCGTCAACGGCCAGTTCGTCGTCAACCCGACCCACGAACAGCAGTATGAGTCCGACCTGGACCTCATCTACGTCGGCAACGAGAACGACATGATGATGATCGAAGGTTCGGCCGACCAGCTGCCGGAAGCCGACTTCATCGCCGCCCTCGAATACTCCCAGAAGGCCATCCAGCCGATCATCGCCGCCCAGCGCAAGCTCGCCGCGATGTACTCCAAGACCAAGCGCGTCTTCCCGCTCGTCGTCTGCGAGCCGAAGGCCCTCGCCATCTGCGAACGCGTGGCCGCCGAAGGCGACCAGCTCAAGAAGGCGATCTTCCTCTCCTCCAAGAAGGAACGCGGCGACGCCGTGAAGGCCGTGGTCGAGAAGGCCAAGGCCGCCTGCAAGGCCGAGCTCGGCGACGTCTTCGACGCCCGCCAGATCAAGATGGCCTTCGAGAAGCTCCAGGAGAAGGTCTACCGCAACGCCATCATCCAGAGCGGCGAGCGCGCCGACGGCCGCAAGCCCCTGGACCTCCGCGCGATCTCCTGCGAAGTCGACGTGCTCCCGCGCGTCCACGGTTCCTCGCTCTTCCAGCGCGGCGAAACCCAGGGTCTCGTCCTCGCGACCCTCGGCACCTCCAAGGACGCCCAGGAAGTCGACGCCATCACCGGCGGCCCGAGCAAGCGCTCGTTCCTCCTGCACTACAACTTCCCGCCCTTCTCGGTCGGTGAGACCGGCCGTTTCGGCATGACCTCCCGCCGCGAGACCGGCCACGGCAACCTCGCCGAGCGCTCGCTGCTCTCCGTCCTCCCGTCCGAGCAGGACTTCCCGTACTCCATCCGCCTCGTCTCCGAGATCATGGAGTCCAACGGTTCCACCTCGATGGCGTCCGTCTGCGGCGGCACCCTCGCGCTCCTCGACGCCGGCGTGCCCATCAAGGCCCCGGTCGCCGGCATCTCCTGCGGCCTCGTGACCGAGGACGCCGCCGGTAAGATCGTGAAGCACCGCGTGCTGACCGACATCATCGGCGCCGAGGACCACTACGGCGACATGGACTTCAAGATCTGCGGCACGCGCGAGGGCATCACCGCCTTCCAGCTCGACCTCAAGATCCACGGCCTGCCGATCGCCATCGCCAAGGAAGCCATCGCCCAGAACAAGGTCACCCGCGACCACATCCTGGACATCATGGCCAAGACCATGCCGTCCACCCGTCCGGAGCTGAAGCCCTGCGCCCCCCGCACCCACCGCATCAAGATCCCGTCCGACAAGATCGGCGCGCTCATCGGCCCGGGCGGCAAGAACATCAAGCGCATCACGGAATACACCGGTTGCCAGCTCGACATCGACCAGGACGACTCCGGTTGGGTCACGATCTTCGCGACCAACGGCGAGTCCCTCGCCCGCGCGGTCAACGAGGTCAACCTCCTCTCGGCCCAGATCGAGATCAACAAGACCTACAAGGGCATCATCCGCTCCGTGAAGGAATTCGGCGCCTTCGTCGAATGCCTCCCCGGCCAGGAAGGCCTCGTGCACGTCTCCGAACTCGCCGACCATCGCGTCGAGCGCGTCGAGGACATCTGCAAGCTCGGCGACGAGATCATCGTCAAGTGCGTCGGCATCGACGACAAGGGCCGCGTGCGCCTCTCGCGTCGCGCCGCCATCGCCGAGAAGGAAGGTCGCGAATACACCCCGGCCCCGAAGCCGATGGATCGCCCCCGTGGCGACCGTCCGGACCGCGGCGAGCGCCGTCCCTTCCGCGAGCGCGGCGGTGACAGCGAAGGCGGCCAGGGCTAATCCCGGCTGACTTCACCGAACAAGGCCCCGGCTCACCCCGGGGCCTTTTTTGTGCCCGGTCATTTAGCGGTCGTCCGTTCGAACCATGCCCGCGCGCTGTCCGTCGCCGCGCAGTCGCGGAGGGGCCAGCGGTCGGTGTGAGCCGTCTTGGCCGAGGCGTTCGGGAATTTTCCGAACACCGCGAGCATATCGATCGTCATGAAGGTGACGCCTTCGGTGACGATGGGGCCGAGGAACTTCCGCGTCTCTTCGCGGGCCCCGCTGACGAGCAGCGGCCGCCCGGCCAGTCTTTTCAGACGCACGGTCGCTTCGCTCCGATACTTGGCCAACGGCGCGCCCCAGTCGGAGCCTTTCCATTCCTTTTCGCCGTCGAAGTGATCGTGCGCCCAGAGTCCGCACCAGAGCTTGGCCACCTCTTCGTCGTGCAGTCCGAGGAACGAGACGCCGATGGCGCCGCGGGAGAACCCGCAGAGGACCACCTTCTTGGGGTCGCCGCCGAACTCCGCGCAGATCCGCGGAAGGTTCGTCTTGGCGTAGCCGACGGTGGCGTCGACGTCGCCCCACCAGGTGATCTCGTTCTTACGATGATCCTTGGCCACGTACGGCAGGACGATCCAGATGGCCTTGCCGCGCGCCACGCCGTAACCGAGGGCGGCTCCTTCGATTTCGCCGGTCGATCCCGAGGCGGGGAAGTAGTTGCCGGTGTATTCGGCGATGACGGGCCAGCGCTTGCCGCGGGCCTGCCAGTCCGGGGTCCAGTCGTCGGGCAGGGCGATGAGGTGGTGCACCTTGGTGCCGGCATACTCGGGCGTGGTCACCGACGCGCGTCTGCCCGGTTGGGGCGCTTGGTCCGTCAGCGGCGGCAGCGCCAGCTCGTCTGCGCCGAGCGCGGTGGTCAGGAGCAGGCAGAGCAGGGGGAGGCGCATGGCGGCTTCAGGAAGTCTTCTCGTCGACCACTTGGGTGCGCGTCCAGAGATCGTGCCACGCACGCTTGTCGCGACGGAAGAGGGGGACGTGGAAGTTCACGATGCCGAGCAGCATGAACAGCGGGTTGGGCAACGTGAAGAAGGCGGCCTTCCAGGCGGAACGCAGGAGCGCGGAGAGGAAACCCGGGGTCGCGGCATCCGGTAGGCTGATGGTGCGTAGGTTGAAGATGCGTTTGCCGAGCGTGCGTCCGGCGAGCAGCCACTCCTGGAGGGCGAGCGCCAGCAGCATGGTCACGAAGCTCACGTTGCCCTGGAAGGAGTACCAGGCGAGGAAGGCTTCGCCGTCGGGGCTTTTCTCGTCGACGAGCTTGGCGGTCATCGCCTTCAACGTCTCGAGGTCGCGCGGGTTGCCGGACCTGATGGCTTTGACGTACTGTTCGGTGAAACGGTGCGTCCAGGCGTCGGCCTTCTGGCGGGCGGCGAGTTCGTCCGGTCCGGCAAGCAGGCCCGCGAGGGCCCAGCCGAGGAACATGAGGGTTAGCCACGGGCTTGGGCGCGCTCGCAGGCGTCGAGCGTGTTCTTCATCAGCATCGCGACGGTCATCGGGCCCACGCCGCCGGGGACGGGCGTGATGGCTTCGCACTGCGGCGAGACGGCGTCGAAGTCGACGTCGCCGACGATGCGGTAACCGGTCTTCTTCGTGGCGTCGGGCACGCGGTTGATGCCGACGTCGATCACGACGGCGCCGGGTTTGACCATGTCGGCGGTGATGAAACGGGGCTTGCCGATCGCGGCGACGACGATGTCGGCCAGTCGCACGACGGCGGCGAGGTCCTTGGTGCGGGAGTGGGCGACGGTGACGGTGCAGTCGCAACCCTTGGCGAGGAGCAGGGCGGCGGCGGGTTTGCCGACGATGAGCGAGCGGCCGACGACCACGGCGTGCTTGCCGGCGGTCTCGACGCCGGAGCGGCGGAGGAGCTCGACGACGCCGGCGGGCGTGCAGGCCGCGAAGGCGCCGGGGAGTTCCTGGACGAGGCGGCCGATGCTCTGGGTGCCGAAGCCGTCGACGTCCTTGTCGGGCGAGACGCGGTTGAAGACTTCGGTCTCGGGGAGGTGCTTGGGCAGCGGCGCCTGGATCAGGATGCCGTGCACCGACTTGTCGGCGTTAAGGGCGTCGAGGTGGGCGAAGAGTTCTTCCTTGGTGACCGTCTCGGGGAAGAGCTGGAGCGAGGCCTTCATGCCCACCTCGGCCGCGGTCTTCTGCTTCTTGGTCACGTAGGACACCGAGGCGGGGTCGTCGCCGACGCGGACGAAGGCCACGTGGGGCACGACCGGGGCGAGCTTGGCCACGCGTTCCTTGACTTCGGCGAGGACCTGTTGGGCGATGGCGTTTCCGTCGATGAGGCGCATGCAGGATGACTAAGACGGCCAGGCCGCCGAGGGCGAGAAAAGTCCTTCGGCCGGGAGGCCGATTGATTGTCTCGCCCTGCGGGGGCAAATGCCTCAATCCAGTGGCGTGCCCTCCGAAGGACCCATGCGTATTCATAAGTTCCTCGCCCAGGCGGGGGTCTGCTCCCGCCGCGAGGCGGAGCGGCTGGTCGCTTCGGGGTCCGTGATGATCAACGGTAAGCTGGCCGTGACCGGCCAGCCCGTGGATCCGTCCGTCGATACGGTCATCTGCCAGGGGCAGCACATCAAGCCGCTCAACCGCACGGTCGTGCTGATGATGAACAAGCCGCGCGGTTACCTCTGCACCAACGACGATTCGCACGGCGGCCAGACGGTCTTCGACATGGTGCCGCCCGAATACGGCAAGCTGCGTCTGTTCTGCGTCGGTCGCCTCGACAAGGATTCCGAAGGACTGCTGATCCTGACCAACGACGGCGAACTGGCCAACAAGGTCATGCATCCGTCGGGCGGCGTCATCAAGCGCTACGAGATCGTCCTCAACCGCGATTACGACCCGACCCTCACCCCGCGCCTGCTCAAGGGCGCCGTCGAGGAAGGGGAGCACCTGCGCTTCAAGAAGGTCATCCGTCATCCGGATAACGCCGCCCACCTCGAGGTGCATCTCGACCAGGGCCGCAAGCGTGAGATCCGCCGTCTCTTCGAGATCTTCGGCTTCCATGTGAAGACCCTGCGTCGCTTCCAGATCGGCGGCCTCGTCCTCCGGAAGATGCCCTTGGGGGACTGCCGCCCGCTTTCCCGCAAGGAAATCGACTCGATTTTCGACAACTGAGGCGGCCAAGCCCATCTAGGGCTTGCACCTTGGTCCAAGGGGTTTTTCTTTAAGGGAACCCCCTAGCCGTGAACCTTTCGCGTCTGCTCCCGCTTATCTTCTGCGCCTGCTCCTTGCTGGCCGGCCCCGAGACGAACCTGAAGCTCGTCTGGTCCGACGAGTTCAACGACAAGGAGGTCGACAAGAAGAAGTGGAACATCGGTAACGCCGACGGCGTGAAGATCGTCGACGGTCAGCTTTCCCTGGAGATCACCCCTGGTTCGAAGCCCATGTTCTGGCGTGGCTCGACGGTCAACACGCGTGGCAAGTTCAGCTCCAAGGTCGGCTTCATCGAGGCCTCCATCATGTTCGTCCAGACCGGCGGCCACGGCTGCGGTTTCGGCATCGGCAACGAGGACGGCAAGGCTCCTTCGGCCGGCATGGGCTTCAGCAACGGCGGCGGCGATCGCGTCGAACTGGGCCTGTGGATCGTCAACGAGGAGCGCGGGCGCAGTCTCAATCCGAAGGAGAATCCGGTTCCGAAGGATAACACCTACAGCAAGAAATTCCATCGCTTCGGCTTCCAGTGGGGGCCTGCCGACTACCGTTGGTACGTGGACGGTCGGTTGGCCTACACCATCCGGATTTCGGACAAGATCCCGGCCACTCCGAAGCCGATGTATATCTCCTTCGACCATAACCGCCTCCCTGAGGCCGGCCTCCTGAAGAACTTCAAGGACCCGAATATGGGGCCGGAACCCATGCGGGTCGATTGGGTCAAGGTCTACCAATAAGAGGGTAGGGCTTGCCTCTTCTCCGCCCTCGATTTCAATCATTCTCACCCCTGTTTCATGAAAGCCCTCCCCCGGTCTGGGAGGATGATTTCAACGCCAAGGAGCTCGACGCCAAGAAGTGGAACGCCAGCGGTGGCGCCCGTATCGTCGACGGCAAGCTGCAGATCGAGGTCACGCCCAAGGACAAGCCCGGCTTCTGGAACGGCTCCTGGGTGAATTCTTCCAAGAAGTTCACCCACGGCCAGGGTTATTTCGAAGCGTCCATCCGCGCGGTGCAGACGAAGGGCCGTGGCTGGGTCACCTACGGTGTCCGCAACGAAGACATGTCCAAGGTCCCTTCCGCCTCCTTCCGCTTCAGCTTCACCGGCGCCGACAAGATCTCGCCTGACCTGGATATCGTCGACGATGCCGGTTCGCACCGTCTGTCCCCGAAGGAGAACGTCATCCCCATGGACGGCGGCAAATCCTACAAGAAGTTCCTGACCTACGGCCTCCAGTGGACGGACAAGAACTACATCTGGTACGTCGAAGGCCGTCAGGTCCATAAGCTGTCCCGCCCCATCCCGTCCGCCCCGATGTTCATCGAGTCCGGCGTGCTCGCGGTCGATCCGACGACGGGCAAGAAGGTCACGTTCTCGGACGATTTCACCGGTGAAGCGGTCGACGAGACGAAGTGGACCATGCCGGGCAATCGCGAGACGGCCACCCTCGTCAAAGGCGGCAAGGACAAGGTCCTGCGCATCTCCCTGCGCAAGGCCGAGGACATGATCCAATGGAACGGCGTGACCACCAACGGCAAGTTCGAGCAGATGTACGGCTACTTCGAGGCCTCGATCAAGATGCCCGCCTACAAGGGCCACACCGCGATCTTCCGTCTCGGCCCCTCTGACGAGAAGGCGACCCCGAACATCATGGTGCTCTTCGAGGGCCTCGGCGCGGACCAGATCATGCCCTGGGCGCGCAAGAACGACGATTCCGGGCAGCGCGACTTCCGTCCGGAGGGCAAGCTGACCCAGTTCCTCAAGGCCGGCGAGGCCGCCAAGAAATTCAACACCTACGGCCTCCTCTGGACCGAGAAATCCTTCACCTGGTTCATCAACGGCAAGAAGGTCCATCAGGTCGACAAGCAGGACACCGCCAAGCCGATGCGCGTCCAGCTCGCCCACCGTGTCGCCGAATTCGAACGTCCCAACCTCAACCTCAAGCAGCTTCCGGACGACATGGACGTCGATTGGGTCAAGGTCTGGAAGTGATCCGTCTTTCCGCCATGAAATCATTCCTCGCCCTATGCCTCTCGGCCGTCGCGCTCAGCGCGGCCAATCCGGCCTCGAACATGAAGCTGGTCTTCTCCGACGAGTTCGACGGCCCATCCCTTGATGCTTCGAAGTGGGCCACCTTCGGTGAGCCGACCGCGATGACCTTGTTCAAGCTGGGCAAGGTTTCCGGACTGAGGATCACGTTGATCAAGAAGGAGGACATGATCCAGTCCAACGGCATCAGCTCCCGCGGGAAATTCGAGCAGACGAAAGGTTATTTCGAGGCCTCCATCCGCATGCCTGCCACCAAGGGGCACACCGGCTACTTCTCGGTGCGATGCAAGGACGAGAAGGTCACCCCCTTCATCAACGTCCTATGGGAAGGCACCGGCGACGACTACCTCACGCCTTGGGCGCGTTATGTCGATGACAAGGGGCAGCATGACCTGCGTTCCGACGCCTCCGGTTCGAAGATCCTCAAGGGCGGGGAGCCTTCCAAGAAATTCAACACTTACGGCATCCTCTGGACCGACAAGGCTTTCTCGTGGTTCGTCAACGGCAAGCAGATCCACAAGGCCGACCGGACGGTCATCGACGCCCCGATGAGCCTCAATCTCTCCCACCGCATCGGCGAATGGGAGCGACCGAAGCTGAACCTGAAGTCCTTGCCCGACGATATGGAAGTGGATTGGGTCAAGGCCTGGAAGTGATCCCGATGAGAGCGCTCGCCCTCCTTTGCTTGGTCTCGGCGGCCTTCGCCGCCGATCCCTCGACGGGCAAGAAGCTCGTCTTCTCCGACGATTTCGATGGCGACAAGATCGATGAAACCAAGTGGAACGTCCTCGGCGCCCGCGAAGTGTTCACCTTCGTCAAGGTCGGCAAGGGTGGCGCGCTCCGCATCGGTCTCAGAATCAAGGACGACATGATCCAGACCCAGACGCTCTCCACGCGCGGGAAATTCAGCCAGCAGTTCGGCTATTTCGAGGCTTCCATGCGGATGCACGCCGGGGACGGACATGCGGGGGCTTTCCGCATCTCGACCGATGACGAAAAGACGCCGCCCAGCATCACCACTTCTTTCCATGGCACCGGCAAGGAGCGCGTCAGCCCTTGGGCTCGCGCCGTCCTCGAGTCGGGCGCGCAAGATTTCCGGCCCGAAAAAGCGATCGGCAAGTTCACGGACATTTCCAAGAAGTTCCATACCTATGGCATCCTTTGGACCGAGAAGGGCTTCACCTGGTACCTTGACGGAAAGGCCGTCCATAAGCTTGAGCGAAAGGAATTCGTCCGCCCCATGTCGCTCACCCTGACTCATCGCATCGAAGAGCAGGAGCGTCCGAAGTTGATCCTCAAAAGCCTGCCCGACGACATCGACATCGACTGGGTCAAGGTCTGGAAGTAGGTCGTCCGATCAAAAGAGGTTTGCATCAGTACCCCGCTAGGCATCCTGCGGGGTACTTTCATGTCCGCACCTTACGACAAGAACAATCCCTTCCCGGCCCGCCTCGTCGATCGTCGTCGCCTCAGTTCGCCGGCGAGCCAGAAGGACACCCAGCACTTCTCGGTCTCCCTCGCCGGTAGCGGGCTGACCTACAAGTGCGGCGACAGCCTCGGCGTCTTCCCGACCAACAACCCCAAGGCCGTGACGGCCTTGCTGCAGGCCGCGGGTTTCTCCGGCGACGAACAGGTGACGATCCCGAAGGATACGGCCCCGATCTCCCTCCGCCAGGCCTTCTCGACGCGCCTCGCCCTCAACGGACCGACCTATAAGTTCGCCCAGCTTCTGCACGACCGCGCGACCGACGCCGCCGACAAGGCCCGCCTGGCGGCCGCCATCGGCGAAGCCGACCC
>RGES01000420.1 GCA_009917805.1 Verrucomicrobiota bacterium | reverse complement strand
TCCGCAAGGACCAGCGCGTCCGCCTCCCCTTGATCCAGGCCGCCGCGGCGGTGTCCGCCGATTTCGGCCAAGTCCAGAGCATCGTCCCCGCCGGCCCCGACGCGGTCCGGATCACGGGCGAAAACGGCCAGGCCGTGACCTGCCCCATTAATTGGCAGTTTTTGAAGTCGTAAGTCGGCTTACTCAATTCTTGTCCCTGCCCGTGGAGTCGCCTAAATCCGACCTCCCCGACCCTCCTTTCCCCCTACCATGTCCTCCCCCAAGATTGTCCAAGATCTCTCCACCAAGAAGAGCGGTGTCGCCTCTCTCGTGGAGAAGGAACTCGCCAAGACCGGCGGCCTGCTCCGCCTGGCTCCGTGCTGGGTCCCGCGTTCCTTCCTCCAGCCCGGCAAGCGCCTCAAGCTCCACCCGGATGATCTCTACGCCTTCGGCCTGAGCCGCGGCGGCATCGACGAACGCTGGTTCGCTTCCACCACCGAAGCCGCCAACGACAATCGCACCCCTGACGAAGGCCTGTCCTACGTCGTCATCGGCAACACCCGTTTCACGCTCAAGCAGGCCGTCAAGGAATGCGGCGCCGAACTGATCGGCTCCAAGATCTGGAACAAGTACAAGAAGTGGCCGGTGTACTCCAAGTTCTTCGACAACATGGGTCCGATCCCGCACCACATGCACCAGAACGCCAAGCAGGCCAAGCTGCTCGGCCTCGAAGGCAAGCCGGAGTCCTACTACTTCCCGCCGCAGCACAACAACGTCGGCAACAACTTCCCCTACACGTTCATGGGCTTCGAGCCCGGCACGACCAAGGCCCAGGTCCGCGAGTGCATCGCCAACTGGCACAAGGGTGACAACAAGATCCTCGCCCTCTCCAAGGCCTACAAGCTCGAGCCCGGCACCGGCTGGCTCATCGACCCTTGCATCCTCCACGCCCCCGGCTCGCTCTGCACCTATGAGCCGCAGTGGGGTTCCGACGTGTTCGGCATGTACCAGAACCTCGTCGAAGGCCGCGAAGTACCGTGGGCCCTCCTCGTCAAGGACATGCCGAAGTCCAAGCACCAGGACGTCGACTTCATCGTGGACCAGCTCGACTGGGACAAGAACGTCGACCCGAACTTCAAGGACAACCACTACCTCGAGCCGGTCGTCTCCGTCCAGGGCAAGGGCTACGTGGACAAGTGGATCGTCTACGGCAAGGTCGACAAGTTCCAGTACTTCACCGCGAAGGAACTGACCGTCGAGCCGGGCGCCGAGTGCACGATCACCGACAAGGGCGCCTACGGCCTCATCTGCGTCCAGGGCTCCGGCACGATCAACGGCCAGGTCCTCAACAGCCCGAAGCTCATCCGCTTCAACGAGCTGACCGAAGACGAATACTTCTGCACCGAAGCCGGCGCCAAGAAGG
>RGES01000419.1 GCA_009917805.1 Verrucomicrobiota bacterium | reverse complement strand
CGAAGCTGGAGAAGCCGGGGCTCAGCAGGATCGCCGACGGCGCGGGCGCGTCCTTGGCGGCCGCGACGACGGCGTCCTGCAGGGACGGATAGCAACGGGCGGTCTTGCCGAGCTCGTCGAAGTGGCGCTTCAGTTCGTCGGCCGTCTCGCCGATGAGGTAGGCGGAATCGACCAGCGGGGCGATGTTGCGCACGAAGCGGGCGAGGTCGCCGCCCTTCCACTTCCCTCCCCCGATCCAGCGGACCGGGATGCCGAACTGCGAGAGCGCGGCCTGCACCGCATGGAAGTTGGTGCCCTTCGAGTCGTTCCAGAATTCGACGCCCTTGTTCTCGGCGACCTTGCGGAGGCGATGCGGCGGGACGCGGAAGAGACGCGCGGCCTCCTCGAGGTGGCGCAGGGGGATGCCCCGCGCCTGCCAATACTTGCAGAGGATGGCCCAGTTCTCGCGCTGCGGCCAGGAATCGAAGACCGAACCCGCGGGCACGGTGTCGGCGACCTCGGCGCGCGTGGCGACGAGCGCCTCGGCCGGCAGTTCGATGCCGAACGAACGGGCGGCGGCCACGACGGATTCGCCGACGACGAGGATGCCGCCGGGCATCATGCGCTCGATGAGGCGGAACTTCGCGCGGAAATAGCTCTCGAGGTCGCCGTGACGGTCCAGGTGATCCTCGTCGAAGTTCGTCCAGAGCACCGCCTCGGGAGTGAAGTGACGCAGGTCCTCCGCCTGGAAGGAGCTGACCTCCACGATCGCGACGAACGAGCCGTTGGAGACCGTGCGATGGAGCGACGTCAGCGGCAGGCCGACGTTGCCGCACGCGATCGCGTCGAGGCCGGAACGCTTGAAGGCGAACGACAGGAACTCGGTGATGGTGGTCTTGCCGTTGGTCCCCGTGATGGCGATGGCGGGACCGGTCCAGAGCAGCGCGCCGAAGTCGAGCTCGGTCAGGCAATGGAGGCCGGCGCGCCGCGCGGCGAGGATCCACGGGTGCGACTGCGCGAAGCCCGGGCTGTAGACCAGGAGGTCGTGACGTGCGGCCTCCTCGGGACCGAACTGCCGGTTCTCCCCGCGTTCGTCGTAGATGACCGAAGCGAAGCCGGCCGAGGCGAGGGATTCCGCGACGGAACGCCCGCTCACGCCCTCGCCGAAGACGGCGGCGGGCCGGGTGAGCCGGCGTCGGAGGGATTCGGGGAACTCGCTCATCGGAGCTTCAGGGAGAGCAGGCCGAGGAGGCCGCACAGAAGGGAGAGGATCCAGAAGCGCGCCACGACCTTGGTCGCGGGCCAGCCCTTCTTCTGGAAGTGGTGATGGATGGGCGTCATCAGGAACAGGCGCTGGCCGCCGGTCCGCTTGAAGTAGGCCACCTGCAGGATGACGGAGACCGCCTCGACGACGAACACGCCGCCGACGA
>RGES01000418.1 GCA_009917805.1 Verrucomicrobiota bacterium | reverse complement strand
TTCACGGCTGCGGCTGCTTGCCGTGCGTGGCGCGCACCGTGATGCCGATGCCGCCGCGCACGCCGAAGGCGCCGGTGACTTCGCACCACACCGGATCGAGGGCCGCGACGAGGTCGTCGAGGATCTTGTTCGTCAGGTGCTCATGGAACATCCCCTGCTGGCGGTAGCTCCAATAGTAAAGCTTGAGGGACTTCGATTCCACGATGCGCGGACCCGGCACGTAGCGGATCGTGATCTTGGCGAAGTCGGGCTGGCCGGTCGCCGGGCAGAGGCAGGTGAACTCCTCGGTCGAGAGCTCGACGGTGTAGTTCCGGCCCGCGTTGCGGTTCGGGAAGGTCTCCAGCGTCTGCTGGGGCTTGTTCTGGGTATTCCCGAGGTGGGAGAGTCCGGTGAGGTCCTGAGGCTGAGTGGCCATGCGGACAGGCAACCAATCCCGACGAAAGAGACAAGCGTCGAACGGCGAAAGGTCCCCTCTGCCCCAAACTGCTTGCCTCATTCCGCTCCCACGGTTGCCTCGGATGAACCCACGCCGCATGCACGTCCGGGCCATCGCCATCCTCGGAGCCACCGGCTCCATCGGCACGACCACCCTCAACGTCGTCCGGGCCCATCCGTCGCGTCTCCGTGTCGCCGGCCTGGCCGCGCACTCTCGCTGGCGCGAACTGGTCGGACCCGCCAAGGAATTCGGCGTCGGCGTCATCGCCCTGGCCGATCCGGCCGCCGCCGCCGAAGCCCGCGCCTCCGGCGCCTTCCCCGCCGGCACCCGCATCCTCGAAGGCACCGCCGGCCTGACCGAAGTCGCCTGCCTACCCGAAGTCTCGACAGTCGTCTCCGCCGTCGTCGGCACCGCCGGCCTCGCGCCCACGCTCGCCGCGCTCAAGGCGAAGAAGGACGTCGCTCTCGCGAGCAAGGAACTCCTGGTGCTCGCCGGCAAGTTCGTCACCGAAGCCGCCCGCGTCTCCGGCGCGCGCCTGCTCCCGGTCGACAGCGAGCACAACGCGATCCACCAGCTGCTGCGCGACAAGCCCAAGGGCGACATCGCCCGGCTCGTGCTCACGGCCTCGGGCGGCGCCTTCCGCGACACGCCGATCGCCGACCTTAAGCACGTCACGCTCGACCAAGCGCTCAAGCATCCGAACTGGAGCATGGGCCCGAAGGTCACCATCGATTCCGCGACGATGGCCAACAAGGGCCTCGAGGTCATCGAAGCGCGCTGGCTCTTCGACGTCCCTGCCGACCGCATCGACGTCGTGGTCCACCCGCAGAGCATCATCCACTCGCTGGTGACGCTATCCGACGGCAGCCTGCAGGCGCTGCTCTCGCCGCCCTCGATGGCCTATCCGATCCAGGATTGCCTCCTCTTCCCGGAACGCCTGCCCTGCCCCGCCCCGCGCCTCGACCTAGCCCAA
>RGES01000417.1 GCA_009917805.1 Verrucomicrobiota bacterium | reverse complement strand
AGGCCCGTGCCGCCGAAGCGGCGCGTCGTGGAGGCGTCGGCCTGCGTGAACGGTTCGAAGATGCTCTCCAGCCGGTCGGCGGGGATGCCGATGCCCGTGTCGCGGACCGTGAGCTGCGCGCGGAGGCGGCCGTTGCGTTCCTCGAACTCGAGTTCCGCGTGCACGTGGCCGTTCTCGGTGAACTTCACCGCGTTGCCGACGAGGTTGGCGATGATGCGGCGGAACTTGATCGGGTCGCCGAGCACGGACTGCGGGGAATCGGCCTTCACGAGCGCGGCGAGCTCGACGCCTTTGCGCCCGGCCTGGTGCTGGAACTGGGCGGTCACTTCCTCGAGGGCGCGGACGGGGTTGAAGGGGATGCTTTCGATGGTGACGTTGCCGCGGTCGAGGCGGGAGAAGTCGAGGACGTCGCGGACGGTGTCCTCGAGTTCGCGGGCGCAGGACTGGATCTTCGTGAGCACGTCGGCCGGGACCGGCGCGGGCGTCTCCAGGTTCGTCTCGCAGAGGCCCTGGATGGCGTTGATCGGGTTGCGGATCTCGTGCGTGACGTTGGCGACGAACTGCCATTTCGCGGCGGCGACTTCCTCGGCCTTCTCCAGCGCGATGCGCAGGCGGTTATGTTCGTCGACCGACTCCGTGATGTTGACCGCGAAGGTGAGGAGCCCGTTCGGGAGGCCGCCGCCGCCCTTGATGCGTTCGTGGACGACCCGGACGAGGCGCGAGCGGCTGTCCTGGGTCTCGAAGTGCATGACCGCATGGAGCACGCGCTGGCCGGTACGGATCACTTCCTCGTCGAACTGCTTGAACTGCTCGGCCGTCCGGGCCGAGAGGATGTCGGCCAGCGTGAGGTCGGCCACGTAGCCGCGGTAGGGCAGGGCGAGGAATTCGTCGAGGCTGCGGCTGGTATGCAGGATGCGGCCCTGCAGGTCGCGGAAGATGATGAAGTCGGGCGAGTTCTCGATGAGCGTGCGGGCGAGGCTCATGCCGGAGCGCGGCGTGAGGATCGGGGCGCCGTTGACCTGCGGGTCCTCGGCGAAGATCAGCCAGACCTGGCGGTCGAACTTCGGGTCGGGCTGCAGGATGATCTTCGAGGCGCGGATGGGTTCGCCTTGGCCGGCGTTACGGAGCTCGAGCATCCCGCTCCAGGCGGACCAGCGGGCGGCGGAGTGGAGCAGGGAGGAGGCGGGGAGGCCGTTCTCGAGTTCGAGGAACAGCTTGTCGATGTTCATGCCCGCCTGGACCTTGCGGCCGACCGCGCGGTCGACCAGCGGGTTGGCGAACAGAATCTCGCCCTTGCGGCTGCAGACCAGGAACGGCCAGGGAAGGAGGTCGGGCAATGTGGAAAGGTCCGCCATCGGTACCCGCAGAGCATGGAGGCTCCGCCCCGCCGGGACAACCCTCCATGTGGTAG
>RGES01000416.1 GCA_009917805.1 Verrucomicrobiota bacterium | reverse complement strand
CGGCCGTCGCGACGGCCGGCGATCTCGCGCAGGGTGACGGCGTCGAGCAACGCGCGTTCGACGGTCGCGCAGCCGACGATCACGTCATGGGCGTGCGCCTGGCGCAGCGCGTCGGCGAGCGTGAGGGACGAGCCGGAGAATTCCTCGGCCAGCGCGCGGGCGTTCTCGAACGTGCGCGAGGCGACGGACACCTGCGAGGCGCCGCGGGAGACGAGGGCCTGGACCACCTGCCGGCCGACGTCGCCCGTGCCGAGCACGAGCACGCGGGCGTCGGCGAGCGAACCGAACACGCGCATGGCGAGCTCGACCGCGACGTTGCCGAGGCTGACCTGGCCTTGCGAGATGCCGGTGTTGGTCCGCGCCCAGGCTCCGGCCTGGAAGGCGCGCTGGAAGACACGGTTGAGCACCGGTCCGGTCATGCCGCGAGCCAGCGCGTCGGCGTAGGCGTCCTTCACCTGCCCGGCGATCTCGACCTCGCCGACCATCTGCGATTCCAGGCCCGAGACGACGGAGAATAGGTGTTCGACCGCCTCGAGGCCCGGCACCGGCTTCAGGTGCTGGTCGAGGACGGCGGCGGGGGCGCCCGTCGCCTTGAGCAGCGCGCTGCGGACATGCAGGGCCGCGGCTTCGTCGCCGACGGCATACGCCTCGAGACGGTTGCAGGTCGCGAGCAGGACCGCTTCGGCGAGGCCGGCTTCGCGCGCCGCCGCGTAGAAGACCTCGGCGCCGCCGGCGGGAACCGTGAACGCCGCGCGTTCGTCAAGACCGGCGGTGCGATGCGTGGCGCTGAGCGCCACCAGGTTGCGGGGGCGTTCGCTCATCGGGCGGAGTGGAGCGAAAGATAGAGCGCGACCACCGCCGGAATCGCGGCGACCAACGACGCGCGCGCGAAGGCGGCGGCCCGAAGCCGCTGACGGCGGCGCTGCACGACGATCCAGCCGCAGGCGAGCCAGGTGATGAGCGCGGCGACGAGCTTCGGCGCCGCCACGAGCGCGAGATCGCGCTGGGCCCAATCCGTGGCGCCGATCACCAAGGAGAGACCGAGGAGCCAGACCGCCGCGCCCATGAGCTGCGCGCCGATGCGATCGAGCGGGACGAGCGCAGGCAGCAAGGCGTAGATGCCTCCGAACTGGTGGCGCGCCAAGGCGCGATCCTGCAGGAGATAGGCGGCGGAGTTGAGCGCCTGCGCGCCGAGCACGCAGTAGGCCAGGACCGCCGCGCCGACATGCATGACGATGAGCGGCTTCCCGGTCGTGTCCAACGGATGCTCGACGACGCCGAGCAAACCGGCCGAGACGAGGCACAGCGCGGTGACGCCGGCGATCGCCCAGGTCGGCAGCCGATGGTTGAAGGTGACGTCGAGAAAGAGCGACACGCCGGAGAGCCCCCAGGCGATCGAGAGGAGCACCTCCG
>RGES01000415.1 GCA_009917805.1 Verrucomicrobiota bacterium | reverse complement strand
CAAGGTCGACCTTGATGCCCTGGACGGTCCTGCTCTCCGGTTTCACCGTGACGCTGTAGCGGGCGTAGAAGGCCTTGATCGCGGCGATCTTCTCATTGGTCCAGTCTCGCTTAGTCACCTTGTCCGAGAAGGCCAGTCCGTCGGAAAGCAACACCGCGTGCTGAGCGACGTCCTTGCCGGCATCGAGGTACTTGGAGAGCAGGCCCGGGGACATGACCAGGGCCGCGCCGACGTTCGTGAAACCTTCGCCGGCGGAGCCGTCGACCGGGAACTCACGGGCCGGGTCGAGCGTGGCGACGCCGGTCAGGTCACGGATCGCGTAAGCGTATTCGGCATTGGAAAGACGCCTGAGCACCACTGGTCCGGGGTCGCCGGCGTTGGCGAGGGCGATCGCCTCGAGCGTGGCGTGCGTCCAATCGAGCAGGACCTTCTTCGCGTCCGCCGTGAGCGCCTTCTCCTTCTTCGGCGGCATCTCGCCGCCGGCGACCTGCTCCAGCACGGATTCCCAGACCCGAGGGGCCCGGCGGATATCGGCCAACGTCGCGAATCGTTCCAGGTCCACGTCACCTTTCTGCTTCTTCGTCGAGTGGCAGTTCAGGCACGAATCCTTGAGGATGGGCAGGACCTGGTCGGCGTAGTCGTCGGCACGCAGACCTGCGAAGGTGGCGACAGACAACATGGCGTAGGCGAAAATCCTCATCGCGGTTCCTCCCTGGCTCCTGACGGCAACCAGTTCTTCCAGCCGTTGATATGCTCGCGCATCAGACGCTCTGCGGCGGCGGGAGATTCCGTCCGCAGAACGGATAGCAGGAGACGATGGGCCCCGACGGTCTCCCCACGGGTCCCGCGCGTCTTCCACTGGTGCTGCCGGTGCAAGCGAGAGAGCCATAGCTCCAGCTCGGAACGGAGCGACAACCAGAGCTTCAGCAACCGGGCGTTGCCCGAGGCCCTCAGGATCAGCTCGTGGAACTCCAGGTCCAGGCGGGTGATCTCCTCGATCGTCTTCGCCCGGCCCGTGGCGGCGATATTGGCCTCAAGCGGCAAGACGTCGACACGCCCGCGACGGGCAGCCAGGCGGGCCGCCATCGGCTCCAACGTCAGCCGCAGGGCAAAGAGCTCCTCGAAGTCGGCAGAGGTCAGCTCACGCACGAAAGCCCTGCCGGTCGGCCCAAAGACGACCAGCCCTTCCCTTTCCAGCGTGAACAGGGCCTCGCGCACCGGGACGCGGCTGACGCCCAGCCGGACGGCCACCGCGGACTCGGCAAGCAGGTCGCCGGGGGCCAGTTCGCCTCGCAGGATCTCCTGCCGCAGACAGGCTGCGGCGGATTCCGTGCGAGGCATAAACGTGCGAGCGGGGCGACTCATACGGTATACCGTTTTAGATCCTGAGAATTTCGTGTAAAGGGCAATCGGCGTAAGT
>RGES01000414.1 GCA_009917805.1 Verrucomicrobiota bacterium | reverse complement strand
AAGAAGAACACGCCGTAGAGACGGAGACGCTCGACCGGGGTCGAGGGCAGGACGCGCGTGTCGGACGATTCTTTCATGGCATGTCCGGGGCCGGCGGAACGCCGAGGCGATCCAAGGCGGAGTTCTGCGTGAGGGCGATCGGGATCAGGCCGATCGTGCCGACCACGCCGGCGAGCAGCAGCTGGACGCAGAGGTGTCCGGCCAGGTCGGCGACCGATACGGCGGCGCCATACGAAGAGGCGACGAACCAGACGAGGCACGCGCCCACGTTGACGATGGCGGCGGCCCGGAGCATGCCCGGCGTGTTGCGCGTGAGCTGGCGGTTGGACGACAGGAAGATCGAGACCGCCACCAACGACAAGGCCAGCGCGCCGTCCGGGATAGGTCGGCGCGCCTCGAAGAGGAAGCCGACGCAGGCGGCGAAGAGGATCGCCTGCCAGCGCTTGAGGCGTCGGCAGGGGGCGATGAGGCAGGTGCCGGAGATGAAGAAAACCAACGAGGAGGAGGCCAACGTATCCGAGGCCAGGTCGGCGCCGAGCAACCACGGGTAGGTCACGAGCAGCAGGATCAGCCAGGCCCAACCCATGGTCACTGGAATTGATCGCCCTGCATCAGGGCTTCGCCCGGATTCTGACGCAGCGGGACGAGCACGGAGACTTCCTGCAGGTTGTACAGGTCGCGCGAAGGGACGAGCAGGCTCTCCTTGAAGTTGCCGACCTGGGTCGCGTAGGTGCCGCCGTCGAGGTAGCCGAGCATCAGGCGGCTCGGGAAGACCCCGCCCATGCCGGTGGTGAAGACGCGGGCCGGCTGGCCGGAAGGCAGGAAGTAGTCATGGGGGATGACGCTCACGCGCGCCTTGGCGGTGCCGAGGGAATTCGAAGCCACGCCGTTGACGAGGACGATACGGTTCTGTTCGTCGAACTCGAGGTAGGCCGTGCAACGGAAGCCGGGGCTGGTGACGAGGTCGACCTCGCTGGTGGTGAGATGGACGGCGGTCACGCGGCCGACGACGGTGTTGCCGAAGACGACCGGAGCGCCCGGGCGGATGCCGTCATTACGACCTTTGCGGATCACGATGCGCTGCCACCAGGAAGAGCTGTCGCGCGTGGCGACGCGGGCGACGACCGACATGTATTCGGCCGGCACGTTGTAATGGGTGATCTCGCGGAGGCGGACGTTCTCGCGGCGGATATCCTCGAGCGCGTTGATCTTGATCTCCAAGGCCGCGTTGATGCGGGCGAGGTCGCGACCGGCGGCGGCCATCTCTTCGACGCTGCGGCTTTTCTTCTCCCAGAAGGTCGCCATGTCGCGCGACTTGCCGAGGAGGTGGAGGGCGGGAGCCTGGAACTCGACGAACGCCTCGCGATTGAGACGCCGAACCGCGCTGGGGACGAGGATCCAGAGCGCCACGAAGATCGAGAGGGCGACGTAGGAGGCGC
>RGES01000413.1 GCA_009917805.1 Verrucomicrobiota bacterium | reverse complement strand
TCCGTCTGGCGGCATGCGTCGCCATCTTTCGTCGGCTCCGGATCGGTCGCGTCCTTTCATTGGTTTCCGCCGGTGTGACTTTCCTCTACGGGGTCGCTTGGATGCCGTTCATAGGCGCGCTGGTCGATGCGACCAAGCTACCGCCGGCGCCGAAGGGCGTCGACCCGGTCGCCTACGCCAAGTCCGTTTCGGTGACGATCACCGTCTCGGCTTATGCCGCGGCGTTGATCAGCCTGGCCTACTCCATCTTCGTGTTCCTTTACTTCCTGCGATCCGAGCGCGTGAAGCGGACGTTGGTCAATTAAGTCGGTTGTCGGCGTCTATCCGCCAACCGCCTACCGCTAACCGCCTTCTCCTACCTGTCGCACCCGCTTACTGCCACTGATCGAGGAAGAGCTTCTTCGGGTCCGGGCTGTCGGACTCCGCGAAGTAGACCGCCATGCGCAGCGAGGGCAGGAAATGCGCCGGGAGCTTGGCCTTGTTGCGGGCCGCGATCTCGGTGAGCAGCGATTCGGGCGAACGGCCGGCCAGCTGGTCGACGCGGTAGTAGCCGGCGTCGAGCAGTTCGCGGGCGACGTCGACCGGGAAGCGGGAGATGCGCATGAACGGACTGCACACGGCCTCCCGACGTCGTTCGGCCGCGCGCTGTCGTTCCGCTTCGTCCACGGTCAGAGTCGGGCGAGGATCGCCGCGCCCATGGCCTTGGTGCCCACGGCCTTGCCGCCGCCGGCGATGTCCGCGGTGCGGATGCCTTCGGCGATGGTCTTCTCGACCGCGAGCTCGATGGCCTTGGCTTCGGCTTCGAGGCCGAAGGAGTGGCGGAGCATCAGGGCGGCGGAGAGGATCTGGGCGCACGGGTTGGCCTTGTCCTGGCCGGCGATGTCCGGGGCGGTGCCGCCGGAGGGCTCGTAGAGGCCGTAGCCGAGGCCGTGGCGGTTGCGGTTCGCGCCGAGGGAAGCGGAGGCCATCATGCCGAGGGAGCCGCAGATGACGGCCATCTCGTCGGAGAGGATGTCGCCGAACATGTTCTCGGTGAGGAGGACGTCGAACTGCGACGGCTTGAGGACGAGCTGCATCGCGGCGTTGTCGATGTACATCACGGCGAGGGTGATGTCCGGCGCGGTGGCCTTGATGCGGTCGGCGACGACCTTGCGCCAGAGCACGGAGGTCTGGAGGACGTTGGCCTTGTCGACGAGGGTGATGTGCTTGCGACGGGCGCGGGCGGTGACGATGGCGACGTCGGTGATGCGTTCGATCTCCGACTTGCGGTAGACCATGGTGTCGATGGCTTCGATGTCGCCGCCTTCGATCTCCTTGGTGGACTTCGGTCCGAAGTAGAGGCCGCCGGTGAGCTCGCGGATGCAGACCATGTCGACGCCGTTCGGGATGCGGTCGGGGCGGATGGGCGAGGTGTCGATGAGGTTCTTCAGCAGCAGGCC
>RGES01000412.1 GCA_009917805.1 Verrucomicrobiota bacterium | reverse complement strand
GCGTCCAGGGCGAGGCGGGCCTTCTCGCCGGTCGCCACGGCGCGCTCGAGCAGGGCCAGCGGCCCGGACTGCTTCTGCTCATGGAAGGCGCGGTCCGCCATGTAGGAGCGGCGGCGATGGAGGTCGCGCCGGTAAAGGTCCGCGTGCCGCGAATCGACCAGGCCGGACTGTTCGGCGAGCAGCAGGGCGCTCTCGATCGACTTCAGTTCGCGCGCGTCGGCGCCGTTGATCTTGGCCGAGATGCGTTCGAGGAAGGGGTCGGAAGGCTGGTCGCGTTTCTCGAGTTCGTACCGGACCTTCTCGATATGCTCGGTCAGGCGCTTCTCGAGCGCGACGACTTCCGGCAGGGCCTGACCGGCGGTGCGCAGGTAGCGGCGGAGCAGCTTGAGCATCTCCTCCATCTGCGGGATGGCCTGGCGTAGTTCGTGCTCCTTGGCGAGGAACGGGTCGGCGTCGCGTTGCGCCTTGCGGACCTTCTCGACGGTCTCCGTGGTCAGCTGGCGTAGCTTGGCCACCTCTTCGGAGGCGGACTTCAAGGTGCGGGCGTCGGCCAGCCACGGGCGGATCTCTTCGGAGAGCAGTTCCTCGGCGATCTCCCGGGCCTTCTTGGCGACATGCTCGCGGGCGCGGTCGAGCTCGCCCCGGAGGCGGGCGACTTCGGTCTCTTCCGCCGTCAGCTTGGCTTGCAGCGCCGCGAGGTTCGCGTCGAGCGCGGCGACCTGCTTCGCGGCTTCCTGCGCCTGGCGGGCCGCGTCCTCGCGGGCCTTGCGGATCTCGGCATCCTTCGCCTCCAGCTCGTTGGCGTGCTGGCGTCGGATCTGGCGGCCCTCGTTCTCGCGGGCGGCTTTGCCTTGGGAAAGTTCCTGCAGCAGCCGTCGCACGGTCTTGCCCGCGGAGTCGAGGGCGTCGACGGAGTCGAGCGGCTCTTTCTCCGCCGCGCCTCCGAGCTTCGCGAGGGCGGCCTTCCAGGCCTTCGCGTCCGGCTTGGCGGACTGGGCCTTGGCGTTGGCCAGCAGGCGGGGCAGGAGGTCGGCGGCGAGGGCGGCCTCCTTCTGTTCGGCCTGGTTGTTCCAAAGCACGCAGAGCAGGGCGGCGCGCGGCCCGCCGATCGCGCCGGCGAGCTCGTCCAGATGCTCGAGCAGCTTCGCCTTTTCGCACTTCAAGGCTTCGGCGTACCAAGGCAGATGTTCCGCGATGACGGCCGCGTCCTGGGCGAGGTTGCTGAGGCGTTTCTTGAACAGCCATTTGGCGTCGCGGAGGAAAGGCCTGCGGTGGATGTAGCCGCCGGGGATCTGCTTCGCGAGGGCGAGCAAGGGGCCTTCGGCGACATGCTCGAGGTCCATGACGAACTGTTCGGAGAGGATCTTCCGATGCGGGTCGACCGCCTCGTTCTTGTAGGAAAATTGACCCATGGCCCCAGCATACCCGCGGGGCGGGGCG
>RGES01000411.1 GCA_009917805.1 Verrucomicrobiota bacterium | reverse complement strand
TGTCCGAGGTGCCATTTGCCGAAGTGCGCGGTCGCGTAGCCGGCTTCCTTGAGGGCTTCGGCGAGCGTGAAGTAATCGGGCTTCAGGCGGGAGACGCTGTTGGCGACGAGGAGGCGGGAGTTCGGGCCTTCCTTGGTCAGCTCCTTGTCGAGGTAGATCGGATTGATGTGGCAGACCGGCGCGGTGATGCCGGTGCGCGCGGGGTATTGGCCGACGAGGATGCTCGAGCGCGTCGGCGAGCAGAGCGGGCTGGCGGCATAGGCCTGCGTGAAGCGCGTCCCGCGCTTGGCGAGACGGTCGATGTTGGGCGTCTCGTAGAACGTGCTGCCGAAGCAGCCGAGGTCATGCGCGCCGAGGTCGTCGGCGAGGATGAAGATCACGTTCGGCTTGTCCGCGGCGAGGGCGGCGAGCGGAGCGAGGAGCAGGGCGAGGAGGCGCATGGGCTGAAGAGGGGCAGGGGTGCGGCTCATTTGGCGGCCTTCTTTTTGGCGGCCTTTTTCTTGGCCGCTTCCGGATCGTTCTTGTTGTTGCCGTCGTTCCAGCGCGGGTCTTCCCAGCGCGGCGGAAGGTTGTTGGCGTTCCACGCGTCCCAGAGCGCTTGCAGCGACTTGACCTTCTCGGGTTGTTTCGCCGCCAGGTCGTCCTTCTCGTTGCGGTCCTCCTTGAGGTTGAAGAGCTGGACGGGTTGATTCAGGCCGGCTTTGACGAGTTTCCAGTCGCCCTGGCGGACGGCGTACTGGACGCCGAAGCGCCAATAGAGCGTATCGC
Organism: Verrucomicrobiota bacterium; assembly: GCA_009917805.1. Classification (GTDB taxonomy): domain Bacteria; phylum Verrucomicrobiota; class Verrucomicrobiia; order Opitutales; family UBA953; genus UBA953. The sequence goes on along the minus strand of RGES01000411.1, from coordinate 679 downwards.
GGTCGAGCTTGTCGGCTTTGCCCTCGAGCAACGGGAGGAGATTCGTGCCGTCGAGCTTCCACTCGGACTGCGGCGTGCCGCCGGCGGCGGCGAGGGCGGTGGGCAGGATGTCGAGCTGGATGACGGGGGTCTCGAGGACGCGGCCGGCGGGGATGCGGCCTTTCCATTGCGCCAGCCAGGTGACGCGGATGCCGCCTTCCCAGAGCAGCCATTTGCGTCCGCGCAGGCCGTTCATCTCCGCGAGCGGAGAGGCGCCGCCGTTGTCGCTCACGAGGAAGACGAGCGTGTTCTCCTCGAGCTTGAGCTCGCGGAGCTTGGCGAGGATGGCGCCCACGGCGTCATCGGCTTCGCTGATCAGCGCGGCATAGTCTTGCTTCGCCCTGGGCAGATCGGGAAAGCGCGCCTTGATCTCGGGGCTGGCGACCACGGGCGAATGCACGGCGTTGAACGGGACGTAGAGGAACCAGGGCTCGGCGCGGTGGCGCTCCATGAACGAAGCGGCCTCGCGGGCATAGATCGGGGAGGTGATCGGGGCTCCGGCCGGATCGGGGATGAACTCCTTGCCTTTGTAGAAGCCCATCTTGTCGCCGAGGTTGCCGGTCGTGCCGAAGGATTCGTCGAAGCCTCGGTTGGCGGGGAGGTATTCCGCGCTGGTCGCGCCGACATGCCATTTGCCGAA
>RGES01000042.1 GCA_009917805.1 Verrucomicrobiota bacterium | reverse complement strand
GCACATGAAGTCGCCGCGGAGGTAGGTCAGCAGGTTCGGCAACGACTGGTCGATCTGGGTCGGCGTCCACGGAGAGAGCGAGTACGGGGAGGCCTTGAGCCCGGGCAGGTTGAAGGTGACCGGGGCGAGGTGACCGGCGGTCTGGGTGACGGCCAGTTCTACCTCGGCGGTGCGCAGGGTGTAGCTGGGGGCTCCGTGAATGGTTTCCATGGGGAGGCGTCATTTCCTGCAAGTGGCGCCGGACTGTCAACGCCTCGGGTGCTCTCCGCTTGCTAACCCGGCGCTGCCTCGCTTGGGTTCCCGCATGCCGCAGCCTTTGCCGATCCTTTACACCAAGCCCGGATGCCCCTGGTGCACCCAGGCCTTGGAATACTTTGCCGCCCAGGGCGTGAAGCTGGATGTCCGTGACGTGGTCGCCGACATGCATCAGATGCGCCAGCTGGTCGCCCTGACCGGCCAGTCCAAGTGCCCGTCTTTCCGTTATGGGGACTTCATCGTGGCCGACTTCGGGGTGGATGAGTTCATCAACAAGGCTCGGAAGCACCCGGCCGTGTGCGCCGAGCTCGGCCTGAAGGTCTAAGATTAGGCAGGTTGGTCGGCTGCCACTATTAGTCTTGGACACCTAGGGTAATACCCCTAGTAATGTCCTTATGAGGTTTACCCCAACCTTGGGCCTCCTGCTGTGCGCCACCTTGTTCGGCGCTCGGCCCAACGTGGTATACATCATGTGCGACGACATGGGCTGGGCCGATCCCGGTTGCTACGGTTCGACCCAGAACGTGACGCCGAACATCGATCGCCTGGCGAAAGAAGGCCTGCGGTTCACCAGCTTCTACGCGACGCAGGCCGTGTGCACTTCCTCGCGCACGGCGTTGATGACCGGCTGTTATCCGAACCGGCTCGGCTTGGGCGGCACCGCGCTCGGCCCGCAGGCGAAGACCGGCCTGAGCAACGACGAGCAGACCCTCGGCACCTTGCTGCGCGAGGCCGGCTATCACACCGGCGTGGTCGGCAAGTGGCACCTCGGCGACGCGCCGAAATTCCTGCCGCCGAACCATGGCTTCGACGATTCGATGATCCTGCCGTATTCGAACGACATGTGGCCCCTGGGCTACGCCGTCGGCGACGAATCGCGCCGCAAGATGTATCCCGAGCTGCCGCGCTACGTGAACGGCCACCCGATGGGCTTCGTCCGCGACTGGACGGACATGGATGCGCTGACTTCCTCCCAAGGCCTGCGCGCCGTCCGTTTCATCCATGAGAGCGCCGGCAAGGACAAGCCGTTCTTCCTCTATCTGGCGACCTCGATGCCGCATACCCCGCTCGGCGCCTCCGCCGACTTCAAGGGCAAGTTCGCCACCCCGTATGCCGATACCTTGGCCGACATCGATCGCGCCGTGGGCGCCGTGCTCAAGGCTTTGGCCGACAAGGGCGTCGAGAAAGAGACCATCGTCTGCTTCACGAGCGACAACGGTCCTTGGCTGAACTTCGGTCGCCACGCCGGTTCCGCCGGTCCGTTCCGCGAGGGCAAGGGTACGACCTTCGAAGGCGGCGTCCGCGTGCCGTTCATCGTTCGCTGGCCCGGCGTGGTGAAGCCCGACACCCGCACCGACGCGCTCGCCGCGAACATCGACGTCGTCCCGACGCTCGTCGAAGCCTGCTCAGCCAAGGCTCCTAAGCATGAGATCGACGGCCAATCCTTCCTGGGCTTGCTCAAGGGCGAGAAGGCCGCCGCGCGCGAGGCCTTCACCTATTACTACGGCGACCGCCTCGAGGCCGTGCGTAAGGGCAAGTGGAAGCTCCATCTCCCCCATGCCTATCGTAGTTACGTCGACATGGTGCCGGCATCCAAGGAGGGCCTGCCCGCCACGACGCACCAGCGCCAGATCGGTCTTTCGCTATACGACCTTGAGGCCGATCAGGGCGAGAAGACCGACGTCGCCGCCGCCCATCCCGACATCGTGAAAGCATTGCAGGAACTCGCCGCCGCGGAGCGGAAGAAGCTCGATGCCGGCAAGCGTCCTGTCGGTCGTCTTTGATTGATCAGACGAGTCCCGCGAGGCCGGCGACACGCCACGCCATCACCGCGAAGCCGATGAGCGCGACGGCGAGGCACAGGGAGCGTCGGACCTTGGTCTCGGCCAGCCCGGTGCGGAGAATGGCCCAGAGCAGGGCGGCCGACGTGAAGATCACCGCCATCTGGGCGAGTTCGACCCCGACGTTGAAGCCCACGAGGATGCGGACGATGCTGCCGTTGTCCCACTCCTTGAGGCGATCCGAGACCGCGGCGGCGAAGCCCAGCCCATGGACCAGGCCGAAGACGGCCGGCACGATGAGCATCTGGCGGTTCGTCGCGGTCCCGCGGAAGGCCATGAGGCCGCCGAGTCCGATCGTGAGCGCGATGAACGGTTCGATCCAAGGGCCGGGGTTGCCGACCCAACCGAGCGCCACGGCGCTGAGGGTGAGGCTGTGACCCAAGGTGAAGACCAGGGAGCGGCCGAGGGCTTGGCGCAGCGAGGCCGCCCCGAGGAACATCGCCAACATGAAAAGGCAATGATCCCAGCCGTCCGGGAGCACGTGGCCGAAGCCATCGGCCAAGAGCGTGAAGAGCGTCTGGGGGTCGGCCGGGGCCGGTCCGTCGCCGATCTGGAATTCGCCCGGTTCGTTCTTCGACACCGCCATGACCGTCTGGAAATCCATGCCCTTGCGCAGATTCGTGAAGACCGTGCCCAAGGCATCCGGAAAACGTAGCACGAGTTTCTGCGTGCCCGCCGGAATGGTCGCGGTGAGCTTCGCGTTCATCATCACCGGGTAGCGATCCGCTTCGCCTTGGCGGGCGGACTGCGCGAGGATCTGTTCCGCCGAAGGAAAGGACACGATGGTCCAGGCCACGGGCTTGCCGTCGGCCTCGAGGCGGAGTCCGGCGAGGAACTGCTGGCGCCCCGGTTCGACGGAGCCGGCGAGGCGGCCGGGCGTGAACATCAGCGCATCGAGTTCCTTGATCGGCGCGTCCTTGGGCAGCTGACCGAGCAGGAACGAAGGGACGTCGAACTTCACCGTCAGCGCGAAGGTATCTTTCTCGTCGATGACGCCGATGCATGAGGCTTCCTTCCACTCCGGGTGGGCCCAGAGGAGCGTCGGCACCAGGGCCGACAGCCAGAGAAGGAAAGCTCGCCGCATCGGAAGTGAGTACGACGGCCGGCCGTCGCGTTCCAACCAAAACCGCTTACTTCGCGCCTTCTTCGCGACGGGGCGGGCGCTTCTCTTCCTTGCCGTCGCTGGCGCCGGCCGGGCGGGTGTAGATCACGTTCAGGTCGGCGGCGGCGAGGATCTTGCCTTTCATCGCGGCGAGGACGGGGTCCACGGTGATCGGGCTTTCTGCCTTGGAGAGGTCGGGCTTGGCGGACAGGGCGAAGAGCGTGAGGACGTATTTCTTTTCGCCCGGGCCTTGCGAATGGGGAGGGGCGTACTCGACGCGGTTATGGACGGTGCTCATGCCCATCTTGCCGAAGTCGGTGGCGTTCTTGGCGACGCTCGTCGTCTTGGGGTCGATGTCGTACATGAGCCAGTAGATCTTCGTCTTACCTTCCGGGTCGAGGTGGTGCATGATCAGCACCAGGCTCTGCGTGCCCTTCGGGACGCCCGTCCAGGCGAGGGGCGGGCTGGCGCTGTCGCCGTCGCCGGTGTATTCGACCGGAAGCTTCTCGCCATCCTTCACCGCAGGGCTCGTGAGCTTGAGCGTGCTGTTCTTGTCGGACGGCTTGGCCGCGGCGACGGTGTCGACGGAGCCGGGAGGCGGACCGCCCTTGCCCCCTTTGCCGCCCTTCTTGCCTTCGGCGGGAGCAGCGGTGAGGGCGGACGTCGCTCCGACGATCAGGAGCAAGAGGAGGGAGAGCGTACGTGACAGGGAGTTCATAGGGATGAAGAAGTATACCTGAACGAGCCTTAAGACGGCGTTAAGGGCTTATTTCTTGCCCTTGCCTTTGCCGCCTTTGCCGCCGCCGGGACCGATGCTGCCCCCGGAATAGGCCGGCAGATCCTTTTTCAAGGTATCCAGCTGGGCACCCAGCTTGGCAGCCAGCTCGGGTTGCGCGGCCAGGAGATCCTTCGTCTCGGAGATGTCCGCCCTCAGGTTGTAGAGCGTCCGTTGACCGGCGTTGGTCTCGACCAGCTTCCAGTCGCCGTCGAACAAGGCGATGTCCATCGAAGCCACCAGGAAGGCCGGGCGGGGCAGGGGCTTGCCGCCGGCGAGGGCCGGCCACTGGTTGATGCCGTCGATCTTCAGTTCCGCGGTGAGCGGCAGGTTCGTCGCCGCGGCGATGGTCGGAAAGAGGTCGATGATCGCGATCGGCTGTTCGAGCTTCGCTCCCGCGGGCACGTGCTTGGGCCAACGCACGATCGCGGGGGTGCGGATGCCGCCTTCGTCGACGGAGGCCTTGTAGCCGCGGAGCGGCGCGTTGGAGCCCGTCGGACGCGGCGCGCCGTTGTCGGAGACGAAGATGACCAGCGTGTTGTCGCGCAGGCCTTGTTCGTCGAGCGTGCTCAGGATGCGACCGATGCCGATGTCGAGGCCTTCGACGACCGCGCCATACAGCCCGTCCGACTTATGCTTCGCGATCAGGTCTTCGGGCGCGGCGAGGTCGATGTGCGGCGCGTTGAAGGCGACTTCGATGAAGAACGGCTTGGCCTTGTCGCGGTTGCGGATCTGCTTCGAGGCTTCGTCGGCGAAGAGGTAGGTCGTGTAGCCGGATTCCTCGATCTGCTTGCCGTCGCGCTGCCAGTCGGGTTTCCCGCGTTTGTCGGTATGCTTCATGTAATCCAGTTCCGCGCCCATGAAGCCGTAGAAATGGTCGAAGCCGACGGCGGCGGGCGGGTTCTGGTTGCCGAGATGCCATTTGCCGATGAGCGAGGTCGCATAGCCGGCCGACTTGAGCCTGGCCGGCAAGGTCGGCGTGGCTTTGGTGATGCCGGCTTGTCCGGGCATGATCACGTTCACCAACCCGAGGCGGCGAGGAAGCACGCCGGTCAGTAGCCCGGCGCGCGCCGGGCTGCAGACCGGGTAACCGTAGAACCGCTGCAGTTCCACGCCATCCTTGGCCAGCTTGACGAGATTCGGCGTGACGATCTTCGGGTTGCGCGTGCCGATGTCGTTCCAGCCGAGGTCATCGGCGACGATCACGACGACGTTAGGCTTGGTGTTCTGCGCCTCGGCCCGAGGGACGAGCGCGAGGCAGGCCAGCAGTGAGAAGAGCAGGCGCATCAGGCTCACTTGGCGTCAGGGGGAGGACCCTTCTTGCCGTCGGCCCCCTTGGGGCCGCCTTTACCGCCCTTGCCCCCCTTGCCGCCTTTGCCGCCGTCGCCTCCCGTCTTGGTGGCGTCACAGGTGTCGACGTCGCCGAGGACGGCGGTGCCGAGCGGGCCCTTGAACCCGCCGACGATGTAGGGCCATGCGTTGCTCACGTGGTAGTGATAGCCCAGGCCGTCGTGGTCGTGACCGCTGATCGCATCCAGTTTCTTGGGAGCGGAGCCGTCGGTTTCCGTGGGGCCGCGGACCGGGAAGCCGTCGAGCGCGAAGCCTACGATCTTGCCCGACTTGTCTTCGTCCATGACGGACGGCGCGCGGTGGTAATGATATTCATGTCCGAAGCCCGTGTGGCCGCCCTTGGGATCGAGCGGGGCGATGTTCTTGAAGGCCGTGATGCGGTCGACCGGTTCGGGCGGGAAGAAGCGGATGCCGTTGGTGCTGATGCCGAGGCCCGAGCGCGGGGAGAACTTGGCCTGGCGCAACGGGGTGACCTTCTCGGAGGCCTTCGGGTTCTTCGGCAGGAAGATCGTGACGATCTGTTCGAGCGGCTGCAGTTCGATGACCGAGTTCGTGACGCCTTCCTTGGCGGCCTGCTCGTAGGTCCAGCCCGCGAGTTCCTGGCGCGCGACCTTGTCGAACTCCGTCCGGTCCTTCGTCCGGTGCACCGTGCCATCGGCGTCGAACATGTTCCAGCCGCGCTGGTTCAGGATCTTGAGATAGTCGGCGTCGACGCGGTACAGCTTCTTGTCGACGGTGTCTTCCCAGTAGCCGCCTTTGTCCTTGAGCGTGGCCGGGGACCAGGGGCCCATCGCGTGATCGTAGGGCAGCGAACGGACCACGATCTTGTAGACCGTGGCCTTGGAGCCGTCGCTCAGGATGCCTTCCATCTCGGTGATCGGCTTGACCAAGGCGCGCTTGTCGAAGAGCGAAGGGAGGTCGACCGGGGCGGCATGCGCGGTCAGGCAGACGATGACGTAGGCGAAGGAGAGGGCACGCATGAGGAAGATATTATGCCCGAAGCGGCCTTAACCTGAGATTAAGCGGCCTTTATTCCGAGCTGCCGGTGTCTTCGCGGCCGCGCAAGGGGCGTGGGTTCCGCAGCGAGCCGGGCTCGAAGAACACTTTCTCCATGAAAAGCCCCCGGGCGGGCGCCGTGGGGACTTCGGAGGTGATCACGCGTTCCTTGCGGTAGGCGACCAGGCGTTCCGGCGGCATCTTGCCCTCGCCGACGCGGAGGAGGCCGCCGACGAGGCGACGGACCATCTTATAAAGGAAGCCGCTGCCTTCGGCGACGATCGTGATGCGTTTGCCGCGGCGACGGACGTCGAGGCGCCGCAGCTCCTTGACGGGGTTCTCCTTCTCCATGCCCTGGCCGTGGTTGGCGCCGAAGGCGTAGAAGTCATGTTTGCCGAGCAACAGCTTGGCGGCCTGGCGCATCAGCTTCACGTCCACGGTCTTGTTGCCCAGGCCGAGGCAGTAGCGCGCTTCCCAGGGCGGCGGATAGCCGTCGCAGATCTCGTAACGGTAGCGTTTGCCGTTGGCGTGCCAGCGGCAATGGAAGCCCGGCGCGACGCGTTGCAGGTGCGTGACCAGCAGGCCGTTCTGTTCGCACGAGTTGATCGCGTGCACGAGGTAGCTGCACGGATGCGGCCAGAAGGCGTCGAAGTGGAAGCGTTGGCCGACGCTGTGCACGCCCGAGTCGGTGCGGCCGCTGCCATGGATGTCGATCGGGGTCTTGAGGATGCGCGAGAGGCGTTCCTCGAGTTCGCCTTCGATCGAAAGCCTCCCCGTCTGGACCTGCCAGCCGATGTGGTCGGTGCCGTCGTAGGCGACCGTCGCGAGGAAGCGCTCGAGCTTCGGCGTGAACGGTTTCTTGGGCTTGGCGGGAGGCATGTCAGGCGCCGATTCCGCGGCTGTTGAGGAAATCCTGGAGCAGGACGGCGGCGGCGCGGGAATCGCGTTCGCCGGAGCGGGCCTGCTGCTTGCGTTCGTTGGCCGAGCGCGCCTTGCGGCCGCCCATCTCGTCGGCCGCCTGGCTCGTGAGGGCCTCGTCGACCTTCTCGATCGGCAGGCTGAAACGGCGGGTCAGTTCGGCCGCGAAGGCGTCGACCTCGTCGCAACGCTTCGTCCGTTCGCCTTCGACCGAGAGGGGGTAGCCGAGGACGAGCAGGGTGACTTTCAGCCGGGCGATCTCCTTGCCGATCTGGGCGAAGCGTTCTTCGGCGCTTTCCGCGACCGCCGCCGGCAGGGGGAAGGCGAAGCCCAGTTCGTCGGCATGGCTCAGCCCGACCCTGCGGGAGCCATAATCGATGCCGAGGAAGACCTGTGCCACGGGGTCAAGTTGGGACACCTTGGCGGATTATTCAATCCGACACGTGGAAGGGGCGGTTTGACACCGCATCTCGCGGGGGTTCCACTGTCGGCATGTCCGCGGAACCGCGCCTAAGCGACCATGAGAAGGCCTTGTACTCCCGGCAGATTCGTCTGCCCGGGGTAGGGGAGTCCGGTCAACTGCGTCTCCGCGAAGCCAAGGTCCTGCTCTTGGGGGCAGGGGGCCTCGGTTCGCCCGTCGGATTGTACCTTGCCGCCGCCGGTGTCGGGCTCATCGGCATCGCCGACCCGGATAAGGTCGAGATCTCGAACCTCCATCGTCAGGTCGTCCATGGATTCGATACCTTGGGCCTCCCGAAGACTATTTCAGCCGCCGAAGCGCTAGGGGAGATCAATCCGGGTCTCAAGGTGGCGTTGCATCCCGAGGGGTTCACGGTCGAGAACGCCGCCGAGCTGGTCGCCCGGTATGACCTCGTCGTGGATGGCACGGATAATTTCGCGACCCGTTTCCTCGCCGCCGACGCCTGCGTCCTGGGCGGTAAGCCGCTCGTGCACGGCAGCGTCCTGCGCGAGGCCGGCCAAGTCGGGGTTTTTCTGCCGCGCACTGGATGCTACCGTTGTCTCTATCCGGTGATCCCTGACGCCGCCTCGGTGCCGACTTGCGCCGACGCCGGCGTCTTCGGCGCGACCTGCGGGGTCATCGGCTCCTGGATGGCCTCCGAAGTCATCGCCGTATTGCTGGGTAAGCGCACTGCGTCTCGCCTCTTGGTGGTCGATGTCGCCGCCGGGACCTCGAAGCTGGTCGCCTTGGCCGCCGACCCGGCGTGCCCTTGCTGCGGGTCTGCCCCCAGCATCCGTTCCCTCGAGAAGGCGGCTTATGCGCCGACTGTTTGCACTATTTCCACGCCTATGTCCGAAACTCCCCTCGAAGTGACCGTCGAAGAGGCCCAGCGTCTCCTGGCCGGTCCGAATCCGCCCCTCCTGATCGATGTCCGCGAGATGGATGAGCACGCCGTCTGCAAGATCGATGGCTCCCGGCTGATTCCTATGAACACCGTGCCGGCGCGCCTGGCCGAGATTCCTCAGGATGTGCCGGTGCTGGTCCATTGCCACCATGGCGGCCGGAGCATGAAGGTCACCCAGTTCCTGCGGTCCAAGGGCTATGCCCGCGTCAGCAACGTCAAGGGCGGCATCGACGCCTGGTCGCTCAAGGTCGACCCGAAGGTCCCGCGCTACTGAGCGAGACTAGGCTTGCCGACTCCCGCCCTGTCTTCTTTTATTTGTCCCACATCATGAAGCGTTTCACCTTCCTTCTCGCCATCGCCGCCCTGAGCGTCGGCTGCACCTCGCGTATTCCTGCCGGTTTCAACCCGCTCGACCGTCCGACCGGCGGCTCCGGTGGCCCTGACTCGATCGATACCCGCTCGGCTAATGCGCGTCGCGATTCCCTCGCCGCCGCCATCCTCGCCGGCAACATCCCTCAGGAAGCCATCCTTACCACCGTTTATTTCGACTTCGATAAGTACACCGTCTCCGCCTCAGAACGCGCCAAGATCGACGCCGTCGCCGGTCGCGTGAAGGCCACCGACGTCATCATCGCCGGTTACACCGACCATTTCGGTACCGAAGAATACAACCTCGGCCTTTCCGATCGCCGCGCCCAGTCCGTCCGCGAATATCTCGTCAAGAGCGGCGCCAACCAGGCCAAGTCCGAGATCATGGCCCTGGGCTCCCAGCATGCCGACAAGAACGCCGCTGGTCGCCAGTCCGGCGCCAAGGACCGCAAGGCGATCATCGTCGACGTGAACTACTCCGGTCCTATCGCCGCTCCGGCTGCCAAGTCGGCCGCTCGTCCGGCCGCCCCGGCCGCCGCTGGCTCCGCGCCGGCCCCGGTCACCGCTCTCTGAGCCTACGAACCTTGTAAGCAAAAGGCCCGCCGATCGGCGGGC
>RGES01000410.1 GCA_009917805.1 Verrucomicrobiota bacterium | reverse complement strand
CTGACGCCGAACGAGATCGGCGACAAGAAGCTCGTCTGGGGCTTCACCGCCGCCGTCGGCGACCGACCCGTCGCCAAGGGCGCCTTGACGACCGTCTACGCCTGGCGCGAGGCGCAGGGTCCGATGTCGGCCGCCCTCGTGCCGCTCGAGATCAAGACGGCGCTGCAGAAGCATTTCGGCGCGTGATGGCGGACGCGGCGAACCAGTCGGGAACGGTCTCCCGCTTGGGCTTGGCCCTCGTGATCCTCGTCGCCTTGCTCTGGTCTGCGAACACTTTCATGCCTCCGGGGCTTCTGCATGCGGATGAAGCCGTCCAGTGGTCCTTGGCCAAGGAGCTGTCGGAGGGCACGCCCTACAGCACGCACCAGGACAAATTCCATGGGCCGCCGCTCGCGACCGCCTTGCTCATCACCGCCAAACTGACGGGTACGGCGCCGATGGACATGGACGAACATTACCTTCGCAGCGTCGTCTCGATCTTCCTCGGCCTGATGGCCGCCGCCGCGTTGATCTTGCCGGGCGTGAGCAAGGGGCCGCGCTACGTCACCGCGGCGTTCATCGTCCTCACCGGCGGGTGCACGCCCTTCGGGTATTACTTCGTCCAGGAAATGCTTCTGGTGTGCGGCTTCGTCTGGGGTGTCGCTTTGTGGATGCGCGCCGAAGGGTCGGCGCCTGATTCCCGGTGGTGGCTGCTCTCCGGTGCGGCTTTCGGTTTCGCCCTCGCCTGCAAGGTCACCGCCGCGGCTTACCTGTTCCTGTTCCTCGTCGCCTTGTGGCTGCTGCGTCGCTTCGTGCCCGATCGCCGCTGGCTTCGTTTCGGCTTCGGCCTGGTCGCCTCTTGGGCGTTGTTCCAGTCGGTCGGCTTCACGGATCTGCCGGGCCTGAAGACATGGTGGGTGCAGCTGGGCCGCTCCCTCGGCGTCGCGAGCGGACGGTCCGAAGATACCTTGTATGCCGAAAGCCTGGCTCCTTGGGGTTGGGCCGCCGCCTGGCTGGCGGTCTTCGCCTTGGCGCGCTCGGGACTTTCGCGCGCCCGTTGGCGGAGCCGCCATGAGGCCGATCTGCCGTGCTTGGTCGCGCTCCTCGTTTTCCTCTTCCACCTCGCGCTGCCTTACAAGACGCCGTGGCTCCTGTTGCTGGCCTTCTCCCTGCCTCTGACGATTGCGATGCCCTACCTCCTCGTCGGACGCGACGTGCGTGCGATCGTCCTGGCGCCGGCCTTGGCGACGATTGCCATTCTTGCCCAAAGCTCTTTGTCTTCGCATACGAAGACGTCGTTCTTGGTTTCTGGCTTCCGCCAAAATGTCGCGAACCTGGCCAAGGCTCACGGTGATAAGTTCTATATCGCCGTCGAGGGCGGGCACTATTGGCCGCTGCCGTACTACCTGCGGAAATATCCCGTGGGTTATGGCGACTTCCCCCAGGCCGCCAAGGCGCCGTTGCGGCTGAT
>RGES01000409.1 GCA_009917805.1 Verrucomicrobiota bacterium | reverse complement strand
GTCGCCGCGGCCTTCATCCTGTTCTCGTCCTTCGTCACGCTGCTCTTCTACATCATCCGCCTCTTCTCCGGTCGCCGCGAATAAGCCCGAGCTGAGGCAACCTTCAGGGGCTTCCCGGTGTTCCATCGGGGAGCCCTTCTTCTTTATGCGACGTTTCCTGCTGATCCTCCTGACGGTCCTGAGCGCGGCTTCGCTGTCCGCCCAAGGCAAGTTCCGCGAACTCCTCACGGCCAAGGCGCCCGAGGGGTTCGTGGAACGGAGCTGGACGGTCGACGGCGCGAAGCGCACGGCCCTGGTGCGCATCCCGGCCGGCGTGAGCGGCCAGCTGGCGGTGGTCTTCGGCTGGCATGGGCATGGCGGTCGTTCGACCCATTCGGCGAGCCGTTGGGGTTACGCCGAGATCGATACCACTTCGATCCTCGTCTTCCCGCAAGGCCTGCCGACCGTCTCGCCGCTCGTCGACAAGGAAGGTCGCATGCCGGGTTGGCAGACCTCCGTCGGCAGCGAAGGCGACCGGGATATCCATCTCTTCGACGCCATTCTGGCCGATTTGAAGAAAGAACACTCCGTCGACGGCCGACGCATCTACTCCATGGGTCATTCCAACGGCGCGGCGTTCAGCTACCTCCTCTGGCAGGCCCGTCCTGAGGTCATCGCCGCGATCGGTTCGGTTGCCGGCAGCCTGCGGGCGGACGCGAAGATCACGTCCCCGATGCCGGTCATCCATGTCGCTGGCGAGAAGGACCCGATCGTGAAATTCGCCTGGCAGCAGATGACGTTCGCCGCGGTCCGGCGCTTCAACGCCTGCGGCGACGAAGGCAAGCCTTGGGCCAAGGAAGGCGTGCTGGACGCGACGATCTTCGCTTCGACCAAGGGCGCGCCGCTCGTCACCGCCATCCATGCCGGCGGGCATGAGTACGCCAAAGGGTCGACCGAACTCATCGTCCGGTTCTTCAAGGAGAACCCCAAGCCGGCAAAGTGATCAGCGGGCCGGGTCGTCCGTGAGGATCGCGAGGTCGTCGAGGTAGAACTCGGTCTTCTCGTTGGCGTTGCTGATGAAGCCGACCCAGTCGAGCGTCTTCATGTCGGGGTTCCGGCAGGGCAGGTCCTTGAACTCCTTGGTGGGTTCGCCTTCCGGCGTGACCCTGAGGTTCCAGCGGCCCGTGACGGCCTCGCCGATGACGGCGGACAGTTCGAAGCGGAGCCACTTCTGGACGGGCAGGGCGACGTCGAGGCCTTTGACGCCGGTAAGGCGGCCTTGCTCGATATGCATCACCGGACCGGTGCGGTAGGGGTTGCCCTTCGTGCGCCACTCATGGATGAAGATCGCCTTGTGCTCGAGGTAGAGCGCGAAGCTCACGGTCGAGGTGCCCGTCCGGTGATGCGGGTTGAACGACACCATCGGGTAGTAGTTCGCGGGCAGGCCGGGGGCGTCCTGGAACAGCAGGGACTG
>RGES01000408.1 GCA_009917805.1 Verrucomicrobiota bacterium | reverse complement strand
CCCTCGAATATCGCCGAAGGTAATGGCCGGGGCACAAATCGGGACTCGCTGAGATTCCTCTATATCGCCCGCGGCTCCCTCTGCGAACTCGAGTCACAGATAGAAGTATGCCATCGGGCTGACCTGATTGAAACAGGGGACAGCCGAAACATAACCGACCAAATGGCCTTGGTCGGAAGACTGATCGGCGGATTGATATCCTATCGAAAATCGCGACCCGACTAAAACCAATCACTCATCGACGCAGACATCTGTCATCTGCCATCGACTCAGTCATCTACGCTTGATCTGCCTCAACGCCTCATACGTCGCGATCCCGCAGGCGGTCGAGAGGTTGAGCGAGCGGGTCTTTTCGTTGAAGTGGGGGATCTTCACCTCGCGGTCGCGGCCGAACCACTCGTGGACCTCCGGCGCGGCGCCACAGCTCTCGCTGCCGAAGACCAGGCCGTCGCCTTCCTGGAAGCGGACGTCCCAGAGGCCGTTGCTCGTCTTGGTCGTGAAAAGCCAGAGCCGTTCCGGGCGACCCGGCGAGGCCAGGAAAGCTTCCCAGTCGGCGTGATGGCGGACGTCGAGCTCGTGCCAGTAATCCATCCCGGCGCGACGGAGCTTGGCGTCATCGATCTTGAAGCCCAGCGGGTGGACCAGGTGCAGCACGCAGTCCGTGATCGCGCACATGCGGCCGATGTTGCCGGTGTTCGGCGGGATCTCCGGGCGGAGCAGGACGAGATGGAGCGGCGGGTTCACTTCCGTCGGCTCATCGCGCGCGAGATCTCGCGCTTCGCTTCGCGCTCCTTGATGTCCTGGCGCTTGTCGTGCATCTTCTTGCCCTTGCCCACGGCGAGCAGGCACTTCGCCAGGCCGTGCTTGAAATAGATCTTCAACGGCACGATCGCATGGCCGCCGGACTGGATCTCGGCGGCGATCTTGTCGACCTCGGCCCGCTTCAGGAGCAGCTGCCGCGTCCGGTAGGAGGCATGGTTGTTGAGGTTGCCGAAGTCATACTCCGCGATGTGCGCGTGGTAGAGCATCACGCCCTTCGGGCTGATCTTGATGAAAGCGTCGGCGATGTTGGCACGACCGGCGCGGAGGGACTTCACCTCGGTGCCGCGCAGGACGATTCCGGCCTCGTAGGTCGGCCCGATGAAATAGTCGCGTCCCGCCTTCGGGTTGTTGACCTCAGGAAGAGACTGTTCGCGGCGGGCGGCCATCGGGAAACGAAAAGGCTACGCGCCGGGAGACCGGCTGATCGGGAAATCCGCCTTAGGCAGGCAGACGATCCTCGGGACGGAACTCCCAGGAGATACGACCTTCGATGACTTCGCGCAGGGCGATGTCTTCAGGGGAAAGCTTTTCGAACACGTCGCCCAGGGTGTGGTTGTACTTCGGGGGCTGGACGGAGTAGTCGGCCGTGCTGCGGAGCTGCTTCACGCGCTTGGAGATCACGTTGATGAGAATGTTCGCATCAGGG
>RGES01000407.1 GCA_009917805.1 Verrucomicrobiota bacterium | reverse complement strand
CGTAGAAGACTTCAAGGAAAGCGGCATCCCGACCGAAGAGGTCGAAGCCGTCCTCGCCGCCTACGCCAAGGGCCGCCGCTCGTAATCCTTCCGCACCTCACCCTATCGCCATCCTTCGCACGCGCCCATGACCGAGAAGAAGAAATCCGAAGCCAAGAAGCCCGCGGCCACGCAGCGTTTCAGCGACGTGGCCAAGGAGCTCGGCATCGAGGTCAAGGCGCTGCTCGCCCTGGTCGACCAGTTCGTGGTCGCTCACCCCGACTACAAGGACTACGTCTACACCGAAGGCAAGAAGCCCGCGGCTTCGAGCAACTTCGGGAAGACCTACCGGGACGACTTCCTGACCTTCGCGGCCGACAAGCTCCCGAAGAAGGCCGAGCCCGCCCCGGAACCCGTCGTCGAAGCCCCGAAGGCCCCCGAGCCGGCCAAACCCGCCGCTCCGGTCGCTCCGGTCGCCAAGCCCGGCACGCCTCCCCCGGTGAGCCTGCCGCCGCGTCCGACCATCGCGCCGACGCCGCCCCCGGCCGCTCGTCCGCCCGTCGCTCCCGTCATCCCGCGTCCGACCATCGCGCCGACGCCGGCCAAGGCCGACCTGCCTCCCATCGTCATCAGCACGCCGCCGTCGACCCCGGCACGTCCGGCCAACGTCCCTCCGGTGGTCCGTCCGCCCATCGCGCCGGTCGTCAATCGTCCGGCCGCCACCGGCAGCCAAGCCGCGCCGGGCAGCAAGGGCGCCATCACCGTCCGTCCGCCCATCGTCGTCCGCGACTTCGCGATCGCCCTCAACCTCAAGCCGTTCCAGGTCATCGGTAACCTGATGGAACTGAACAAGGTCGTCAGCGTCTCCTCCGTCATCGAGGAAGCCGACGCCCGCAAGGTCGCCGAACGCCACGGCTACACGCTCGAGATCCGCCACCGCGGCGAAGGCGTGCAGCCCGTCAAGAAGGTCGAGAAGCCTTCCGAAGACGATCCGGCGCTGATGACCCCGCGTCCGCCCGTCGTCTGCGTGCTCGGTCACGTCGACCACGGCAAGACCACCCTCCTCGACTTCTTCCGCAAGACCAACGTCGTCTCGGGCGAAGCCGGCGGCATCACCCAGCACATCGGCGCCTACTCCGTCTCCTACCAGGGCGAGAAGCCCGAGTACAAGGGCAAGACCGTCACCTTCCTCGACACCCCGGGTCACGCCGCCTTCGCCAAGATGCGCGAGCGTGGCGCTTCCGTCACCGACGTCGCCGTGCTGGTCGTGGCGGCGGACGACGGCTTCATGCCGCAGACCGAGGAAGCCCTCAAGTTCGCGCAGAAGCATGCCAGCGCCATCGTGGCCGCGATCAACAAGGTCGACGCCAAGGGCGCGAACATCGACCGCGTGAAGCAGCAGATGCAGCAGCGCAACCTCACCCCCGAAGACTGGGGCGGCGAGACCATCACCAGCCCGGTGTCGGCGCTCAAGGGCACCGGCATGACCGA
>RGES01000406.1 GCA_009917805.1 Verrucomicrobiota bacterium | reverse complement strand
ACACCGAGTTCGCCTTCACCCGCGAGCTGATCGAGAAAGACCTCATCCCGGCCGACGTCTCCGTCCAGGTGCTGGTACAGGCCCGCGAGCACCTCATCCGCCGCACGATTGAATCGCTCAAGGGCGCGCGCCGCGCGATCGTCCACCTCTACACGCCGACCAACCCCGCCCAACGCGAGATCGTGTTCGGCCTGTCCAAGGAGAAGGTCCTCGAGATGGCCGTCGCCGGCACGAAGCTCATCCGCGAGCTCACCGACGCCCTGCCCGAGACCCAATGGCAGCTGGAATTCAGCCCCGAGACCTTCGTCCTGACCGAAGC
This sequence comes from Verrucomicrobiota bacterium, assembly GCA_009917805.1. Classification (GTDB taxonomy): domain Bacteria; phylum Verrucomicrobiota; class Verrucomicrobiia; order Opitutales; family UBA953; genus UBA953. The sequence continues at coordinate 1,156 of RGES01000406.1, read as the reverse complement.
CGACTACGCCCTCGAAGTCTGCGAAGCCGTCTCGGCCGCTTGGGGCGCCTCCGCCCAGCGCCGCATCATCCTGAACCTCCCGCTGACCGTCGAAGCGGGCACGCCTAACACGCACGCCGACCAGATCGAGTGGTTCTGCCGCCACCTCAAGAACCGCGCCAGCGCCATCGTCTCGTTGCACACGCACAACGACCGCGGCACCGGCGTCGCGGCGACGGAGCTCGGCCTCATGGCCGGCGCCGACCGCGTCGAAGGCACCCTCTTCGGCAACGGCGAGCGCACGGGCAACCTGGACATCGTCACCGTCGCGCTGAACATGTTCTCGCACGGCGTCGACCCGCACCTCGACTTCCGCAACCTCGGCCGCATCCGCGAAGTCTACGAACGCGTGACCCGCATGAGCGTGCACGAACGCCATCCGTACGGCGGCGACCTCGTCTTCACGGCCTTCTCGGGCTCCCACCAAGACGCCATCAAGAAAGGCATGGACCGCCGCGGCAAGCTCGGTGCCGACGCGCCCTGGGACGTCCCCTACCTCACCATCGACCCGATGGACATTGGCCGTTCCTACGAGGCCATCATCCGCATCAATTCGCAGAGCGGCAAGGGCGGCGTCGCCTACATCCTCGACCGCGAGTTCGGCTTCGACCTCCCGAAGCTGATGCACCCCGAAGTCGGCAACCTGATCGGCAAGCACGCCGACAAGCTCGGCAAGGAACTCTCCCCCGCCGAGATCCACGAGTGCTTCCGCGCGAACTTCGTGAACGTCGTTAAGCCCATCGAGCTCCTCAGCTTCGCGTCGCAGGCCACCGGCAAGGAAGCCGTCAGCTGCACCGCCGAGGTCATCTACCAGGGCGCCAAGCAGACCATCGTCGGCCAAGGCAACGGCCCGATCAGCGCGCTCGTGCATGCGCTCGCCGCCAAGGGCTGGGCCAAGTTCACCTTGCGCGACTACCGCTCGCACGCCTTGACCGCCGGCGAAGAATCCGCCGCCGCCGCATACGTCTCCCTACAGTCCGAAGACGGCCGCACCATCTGGGGCTGCGGCGTCGACGCCAACATCGAGCTCGCCGGCCTCAAGGCCCTCGTAAGCGCGGTGAATCGGCTGGGCTGAAGCCTCGCCAAGGGGGGCACGTGGGCAAGGGGACACGGTGAC
>RGES01000405.1 GCA_009917805.1 Verrucomicrobiota bacterium | reverse complement strand
TAGGGCTAGGGCTAGGGCCAGGGCCAGGGTCAGGGTCAGGGCCAGGGTCAGGGCCAGGAGAGATTTCAAGGTCAGGGACTGTCACAGGTGCCTGGACCCTGCACTCTTCCCCTGCCCCCAATTTCTCCCCAACCGCCATCCCCGAACCGCCATCCCCCATCAACTAAACCCATTCTTCTCGTCCTGGGGAACCGTCTCCGCCAACCTCCTGTCTTCCCTCCTATGGACCAGCCTTCCTCCTCCCGTCGCAGCTTCCTCGGCAACCTCGGCGCCACCCTCGCCGCACTGAGCCTCCCGGCCGGCCTCGCCGCCGCCCAGGCCGCGACCGACGCCGCGGGCAACCCGATCCCGAAGAAGGTCATCTCGAACCCGTACATCTACAAGTTCGCGATCGGCAAGTTCGAGGCCTGGTCCATCAGCGACGGCTACGGTACCTTCAAGCAAGGCGTGACGAAGAAGATGTGGCCCCCGGCCGAACGCGCGGAGATGACCAAGGCCCTCGTGGCCCTCGGCGAACGTCCGGACGACATGACGCTCTACGTGAACATCCTGCTCCTGCGTAAGGACAAGGAAGTCATCCTCGTCGACGCCGGCTTCGGCCCGCACAAGAACCAGAACTGGGGCTGGCTCGCCGACGCGATGGACACCATCGGCATCGACTTCAAGGACGTCACCCACGCCCTCCTCAGCCATTCGCACATCGACCACATCGGCGGCCTCGCCAGCGGCGGCAAGATCCTCTTCCCCAACGCGGCCGTCCACGTCCTCAAGGAGGAAGTCGACTTCTGGCGCGGCAAGGAGCCCGACTTCTCGAAGTCGCACCGCACCGACGACATCAAGGGCATGATCAAGAGCGTCCGCGGCTCCTTCGACACGCTCCAGCCGAACCTCGTGATCCATAAGGACGGAGATCAGATCCTCGACGGCGCGATCACGATCATCGCCGCCCCGGGCCATACCGACGGCCATGCGATCTTCCGCATCAAGTCTGACGGCCAGTCCCTCCTCCACGTCTCCGACCTCGCCCACAACCACGTGCTGATGCTCGAAGACCCGAACTGGTTCATCGACTTCGACCATGACCCGGCCTCGGCCATCGCGACCCGCAAGAAGGTCTTCGCCGAACTCTCGGTCACCAAGGAACGCGCCTATGGCTTCCACCTCCCCTGGCCGGGCATCGGCGTGGTCGTCCCGAACGGCCGCAAGGGTTACCAGTGGATTCCGTCGTCCCATCGCTGGGATTTCTGACGCTCGTTGACGGCCGAGGGCAAAGGGGTTGAGATGACCCCATGTCCTCGGACTACTGTCCCTCCCGCCACCGCACGGTCCGCCGCCTCACCCGCGTCGTGAACGTCGGCGGCGTGGCCGTGGGCGGGACGAATCCGATCCGGCTGCAATCGATGACGACCTCCGACACGGAGGACGTCGCGGCGACGGTCGCCCAGGCGATCCGCCTCGCCGAAGCGGGCTGCGAGATAATCC
>RGES01000404.1 GCA_009917805.1 Verrucomicrobiota bacterium | reverse complement strand
AGGCGTCGTCCCGGGGTGGCCTGACCGTTAGGCGTGAGCGCTTCGATGACGCGGGCACCTTCGATCAGGCGGATATTCTTCTCGTTGGTCAGTAGTTGGCGGAAGACGAGTTCAGCGACCTTGGGCTGGAACATGTTGCCGTCCTTGCAGAGCTTAACTTCCGGCGAATTCGCGCCGTAGGTCTTCGTGTAGTGTTCGACGACGAGGCGCTTGAATTCGACGTAGAGTCCGCCGACGGCGCCGTGCTTACGGATGTCGGTGTTGGTGAGGCCGCCCGAGACGATGCCGCCGACATGGCGGGATTCCTCGAGGAGGACTACCTTGGCGCCCGAGCGGGCGGCGGCGACCGCGGCGGCGACGCCACCCGGGGTGGCGCCCACGACGACGACGTCAGCCTTTTCAGCGGCCGTCGTGCCAAGGGTCAAGAGGAGCAGGAAGGTCGTGACGAGCGTGCGCATAAATATCAGCCCCAGTATTGGTTGGTCTTACGTTTGAGGAAGTCGACGCTGCGGCGGAGCTGATCGATGCCATCGACGCCGTCTTCGATGCTGATCCAGCCGTCGAAGCCGACGCGCTTCAGTTCGGTGAAGATGGCGTCGTAGTCGTTGAGGCCCTTGCCAATCTCGCCGTGGCGGAGCCGCTTGGCGTAGCCGGCGGCGCCGCCTTCTTCCTTCCGGAGATCCTCAAGGGTGCCCTCGATGAGGTAACGGTCCGAGGCGTGCATGGTCACGACGCGCTTCGAGACGCGCTTGAGCAGTGCGATCGGGTCATCGCCGGCGATGTAAGCGTTGCTGGGGTCGTAGTTCACGCCGAAGCCGTCGGAGGGCAGGGCGTCCACCAGGGCGCAGAAGACGTCCATCTTCTGGGCGAACTCGGGATAGAGCCAGAAGTCGTCCTTGTAGTGGTTCTCGAGGATGAGCGTCACGCCGCGTTCCTTGGCGTAAGGGATGCAGGCCTTGATGCTGTCGGCCGCGAGGCGCACGCCCTCGGCGTCGGAGAGCTCAGGGCGGCGCTGGCCGCTGAGCGCGCGACAGTAGGAGCCGCCGAGCGCGTGGGTCATGTCGATCCAGCGCTGCTGCTTGGCGATCTCAGCGTCGCGGAAGGCCTTGTCCGGATGCGTGAAGTCGGGCGAACAGCACAGCATCGGGATGGACATCCCGAGATCGGCGACCTGACGGCGGAAGAGCGGCCAGTTGGACTCGTCGGCCATCTCGAGGAAGCCGGCGTAGAACTCGAGCCCTTGGACGTCGAGGGTGGCGGCGAGCTTGAACCACTCGGCAAGCTTCATCGTGCCGTCCTTGCAGAGGGCATGCATGTAGGCCTTGGGGAAGGCGGCGATCTTCGGCATGGTCAGGCTTTCTGTCCCGGCAGAGATTCGGGGTCCTTCGGCGGATTGCGGCCGATGAAGGGGTGCTGTTCCAGGTCGACGACCGAGCCGCTGATCGGGCCGGCTTCATCGGCGAGCCAGTAGATGGCGGCGGCGGCGATCTCGTCGG
>RGES01000403.1 GCA_009917805.1 Verrucomicrobiota bacterium | reverse complement strand
TCGGCCTTGAAGGAGGCTCCGTCCAGCGAGCGGACGACGCGGAAGAAGGGCAGGAACTGCGGGCGAGGCAGGGCCGCGAGCTGGCGGCCGAAGGAACCGAGGGCGGAGAAGAAACTGAGGAGGCCGCTGCGCACGCCCTGTTTGTTGCGGGTCAGGGGCGGCCGTTCAACCGATTTCGTCGCTCAGTCGAAGGCCTCGGGGCAGAGCTGCGAGATCAGCGACTGCTGGAGCAGGCCGAAGCACGCGTAGCAGGCGAGGGCGTGGCGCTTCTCGGTCGGCAAGGACTCGTCGTCGAGCTCGTCGCCGCTTTCCAGCTGGGCGTCGGTGATGTCGGCGAAGACGAGGTCGCGGAGCGCGAGGCGGACGGCCGAGAGGGCGCGCAGGAAGGCGTGGGCCTGGCCTTCGTTCTTGAGGACGATGATGGCGGGCTCGCCCTTGGCGCCGGCGAAGGCGGCGGCGAGGAGGCGGGCTTCTTCGGAGGCCTGCGCGGAGAGGGTGTCGACCCAGAAGCCCGCGATCTCCTCGTCGTTGCCGGGGACGTTGGCTCGGTTGACCGAGACGCGGGCGGCGGCGGGGGCGATGAGGCGGAGCAGGTCGGTGAGGACCGTGCGGGCCTCCTGCGTCATGCTGAGGCGCAGTTCAGCCATCTTTCTCGAGGAGGGAGTTGAGGTGCCACTGCTGCAGCTCCAGCGCGAGCATCTCGGCGCGTTCGCGGTCGCCGGTCCAGACGGTGGCGCGGCCTTCGGCGTGGATGGCGCGCATGAGTTTCTTGGCTTCGGCGGCGCTGATGCGCAGCACGCTGATGAAGGCCACGACGACGTAAGCCTGGTAATTGATCGGATCGTTGAGCACGACGACGTTCCACTTGGGCGCCGCCGAGACCAGCGACTCAGTCTTGATCTCGGGTTTGAGTTTCGGCTTGGCCATCAGGGCTCAGGTCTGAACGAGACTGTAACGTCTCGCGCAGCTTCCGCAAGCCGTCGATGAGCTCATCCGTCCGGGCGCGGGCCGAGGTCTCGGTCGGCTGGCGTTCGATCTGGTTGGCGAGGCGGGCGAGGCCGGTGCAGGCCATCAGCGAGAGCATGCCCTTGGCCCCATGGGCTTCCCGGCTGAGCGTGTCGGACTCGGCGGAGTCGCGGGCGACGCAGAGGCGGGTGATGATGTCGTCGGCATGCCGGAGGAAGGCCCGGGCCGCCGCCTTCAGGTCTTCGGCATCCTCCGACTCGGCGGCTTCCAGGTTGGCCGCGAATTCGTCGTCGCGGACGCGGCCGAGGGTCGCCTCCTGGCTGGCGGCGAGGAGCTCCAGTTTTTCGAGCAATTCGGCCCCGCGGACCGGTTTGGCGAGGTAGGCGTCGAAGCCGGCGGCTTCGCAGCGGGCGCGGTCCAGTTCCTGGGTCATGGCCGTCAGGGCCAGGAGCGAGGTGCGGCGGCGGCCGCGGGCCTGTTCTTCGGCGCGGATGGCGGCGGCGACGGAAAGCCCGTCCATGATCGGCATCTGG
>RGES01000402.1 GCA_009917805.1 Verrucomicrobiota bacterium | reverse complement strand
GCTGGACAAGCTCTTTGCTTCCTTCTGCATAGGTAAGTGATTCCCTCCGGTGAGGGAGCGCCTATGCGACCTCACAAACAAATCCGCCTCGGGCCCGACCGCCCCTATGACGTCATCGTCTGCGGGGCCGGGCATGCCGGCGTGGAAGCCGCCCTGGCCGCGGCCCGCATGGGGGTCGATGTCCTGCTCCTGACCGGCAACGTGGACACCATCGCCCAGATGAGCTGCAACCCGGCCATCGGGGGCCAGGCCAAGGGGCATATCGTCCGGGAGATCGACGCCCTCGGGGGCGAGATGGGCCTGACCGCCGATGTGACCGGCATCCAGTTCCGCCTCCTGAACTCCTCCAAGGGCCCCGCCGTCCAGGCCCCCCGCGCCCAGTGCGATAAGAAGGCCTACCAGTTCCGGATGAAGCACCTCTGTGAGCTGCAGGATGGCCTGACCATCTTCCAGGCCCAGGTCACCGGGCTGATCTTCAAGGCGGGCTCCGTGGTCGGCGTGCAGACCAACCTAGATCTCGATTTCCACGCCAAGACCGTGGTTGTCACGACCGGCACGTTCTTGCGCGGCCTGATGCATATCGGCGCCAATAAAACCGAGGGCGGACGCCTGGGCGACTTTAGTGCTAAGTCGTTGTCTAGCAGTTTCTTAGAAGCAGGCATCGAACTTCAAAGGCTTAAGACGGGGACCCCTCCGCGCATCCTCGGATCGTCCATCGATTTCAGCAAGTGCGAGGAGCAACCGGGCGACGCCTCCCCCACCCTTTTCGCCTTCCACGATACGCGACAACAGACTGACTTGTTCCACGTGGAACAAGCGGGCGAACGCCTCCCCGGATGGACTCCCGGAAGCGACCAGGTGTCCTGCTGGATGACCGAGGCAACCTGCGCCACGGGTAAGATCGTGCAGGAGAATCTGCACCTCTCCCCCCTCTATGGAGGAGAGATCACTGGCGTCGGTCCGCGCTACTGCCCTTCCATCGAGGACAAGTTCGTGAAGTTCTCCGATAAGGATACCCATAAGCTCTACCTGGAGCCCGAGGGCCGGAATACCGACGAATGGTATATCAACGGCCTTTCGACTTCCCTGCCCTTTACCGTGCAGCTCCAGATGCTGGCTTCGGTCCCCGGTCTCGAGAAAGCCGTGATGCTGCGCCCGGCCTATGCCGTGGAATATGATTTCGCGCCCCCTACCCAGCTATACCCTACCTTGGAGTCCAAAAAGGTCGAAGGCCTGTTCTTTGCCGGCCAGATCAATGGCACCTCTGGCTATGAAGAAGCCGCGGCCCAGGGCTTGGTTGCCGGGGTCAACGCCGCTTGTAAGGTCAAAGGCCAGACTCCGATGGTCATTGGGCGTGATGAAGCCTATATCGGGGTCCTGATTGACGATTTGGTGACCAAAGGCACCCAGGAGCCTTACCGAATGTTCACCAGCCGGGCTGAATTCCGCCTTTTATTCAACCACGGCAGCGCCGAACTCCGGCTTAAGGATAAAATCAG
>RGES01000401.1 GCA_009917805.1 Verrucomicrobiota bacterium | reverse complement strand
GGGCGTTGGTGAGCAGGCGGGCGCTGAACGGGCCGGCGTTCATCACGCCGATGCCCTTGGCCTTGAGGTAAGGCACGGTCTCGTCGGAGAAACGGGTGTTCTGGAGCGTGTGCTGGTTGTAGCTCAGCACGCAGTCGACCTCGGCCTGGTCGCAGATGAACTTGAAGATCTTCTGCGGGTAGCCGCTGAAGCCGATGGCCTTCACCTTGCCGGCCTGCTTCGCCTTGCGGAGGGCCGGGATGGTCTCGTCGACGATCTGCTGCATCGGGACGAACTCGATGTCGTGGCAGAGGATGATGTCGAGGTGGTCGGTGCCGAGGCGATGCAGGGAGACGTCGATGCTTTCGGCGACGCGCTTGGCGCTGAAGTCGAAGTGCTGCAGGTCGTAGCGGCCGAGCTTCGTGCAGAGCTTGTAGCTGTCGCGCGGGACGCCGCGGAGGGCGATGCCGAGGAGCACTTCGGACATGCCGCGGCCGTAGAAGGGCGACGTGTCGATGAAGTTGAGGCCGCAATCAAGGGCGACCTGGACGGACTTCAGCGCGTCGTCGAGGGCGACGCTGCGGAATTCCTGGCCGAGCGAGGAGGCGCCGAAGCTGAGGATGGGGAGTTCGATCCCGGTCTTGCCGAGGGGGCGGGTCTTCATGGTGCGAATGATCAGGCGGTGCGGCAGCCGACGGTGAGGAGCACGTTGCCCCAGAGGGCCTGGTCGCCGGTCTGGATGGTCAGGATGTGGTCGGCGGATTCGACGGCCTTGTAGAAATCCCACTTCAGGATCGGCTGCAGTTCGAGCTTCAGGCCCGCGGCCTTCACTTCCTGGCGGAACTCGGCCCACACGGGCGGTTCCCCCTTCTGCGCGTAGGAGTCGTCGGCCGGGATGCCCATCGTGTTGACGGCGTCGACCGGCACGGCGCTGAGCACCGCGCGGAGGACCTGGGCGACGGTCGGGATGCCCGGGGAAAGGTTGAGCGAGACCAGCTCGGCGTTGGGCCCCTTCTTGCCCCAGACCGGATAGTTGCCGTCGGCGATCAGGATGACCGAGTGATGGCCTGCGCGGGCGAGGACTTCGGAGATCTTCGGATGGATGAGCTGGTGCTTGAGCATGGTCTTAGCGGGGTAAGTGGGTGCGGATGGCCTTGATCGTCTGCGCGGCGGCGGCTTCCGAATCGGGCAGCGGCAGGATCTCGCCGGAAAGATAGCCGGCGAAACCGATATCCTTGAGGGCGGCCACGACCGAGGCCGTCTCCGTGTGGCCGAAGCCGATGGCCTGGCGATTGCTGTCGGCGAAGTGGACGTGGCCGACGTGGCGGCCGCAGGCGCGGAGCGTGGCGGCGTTGGAGACCTCCTCGATGTTCATATGGAACAGGTCGCAGAGGAGCTTCACGTTGGCGACCTTGCGGACGTCGAGGAACTGGGCGGCGTCGAGCTGACGGTTGAGCAGGTTGGTCTCGTAGCGGTTGAGCGGCTCGTAGAGGAGCGGCACGCCGTACTGCTTCGCATGGG
>RGES01000041.1 GCA_009917805.1 Verrucomicrobiota bacterium | reverse complement strand
TGAAGTGCACGCCCTTGCCGCCGCGTTCGCGGAGTTCGCCCTTGAGGGCATCGCTGTCGGGTCCCGGAAGGGCGAGGCCGGACTTCCAGAGCGCGGCTTGCGCCTCGCGGATGTCGGTCGAAGCTTCGTCGCCGGGCACGTGGTAACTGACCTGCGCCACGAACCAAGGCGCGTCCCAGCCGGCGGCCTGCCGGGAATCGCGGATGATGCGGCGGAGGTACGCCTCGTAAAGGGAGCCGGGCAGGGTGCGCGTCGGGTCTTTCTGGTTGGCGTCGCTTTCGCCCTGATGCCAGAGCACGGCGCGGAAACCGCGGGGGCCGAACTGCTGCTGGCGGCTGACCAGCGTCGTGAAGGCGACGCCGTTGCTCTCCCAGCCTCCGTCGGGCAGCTGGCGTACGCGATAGACGAGCGTCGGCGGCGCAGGGAAGGGGACGCCGGAGGGCAGCCATTCGCGGACGCTGGTCGCGCCGATGCCGATCGGGATGAAGCCGATGGGCACGCCGAACTTTTCGGCGAGGATGTCGCCGAGCGGAGGCATGAAACTGCCGCCCGTGCCGGAGGCGCCGCGTTGCGGATCGTCGGCCGGGTGCCAGTTGAGGCGGTCGAAGGAGGAGACCATGCCCGACTTCGCCTTCTGCTTCTCTTCGCCGTGGTTGGCCGAGTTGGATTGTCCGGCCACCAGGAAGACTTCGCCGACGCCGACATGGGCGACGACGCATTCGGCCAACGTCTTGCCTCCTTGGGTCAGACGCGCCTCGCAGCGATACCACCCTCCGGACGGCTTGGTGATGAAGGTGTCGAAGGTGCTCTGCGCCGTTGTCTTGACCGGTCGCCATTCGCCTTTTCTTTTGCTGCCGACCAGTCGGATCTCCACCTGCGCGCCCGGGGCGTCCTTCACCGAGCCGGTGATCCTCACGCTGCCCTCTTTCCTGAACTGTCGTTGGAAGACCTGATAGTCGGTCGGCGAGGTGAGCGAGAGCTCCGGCGCTCCCTCCAGCAGGAGAGGCGCGACCGCGAGCAGGAAGGAAAGGAGCCTCATCATTTCTTCTTCGCCTTCTTCTTGCCGCCTTCGGCGCCCGGGGCCGGGAGCACGTGGGCGCGCTCGGCCCAGGCCTGCCAGAGCGCGGCGAGTTCCTTGGCCTTCTCGGGCTGGCTCTGGGCGAGGTCGTGCAGTTCCGTACGGTCGGTCTTGAGGTCGTAGAGTTCCCAGGCGCCGTTGCGGCCTTGGCGGACGAGCTTGAGGTCGCCTTGGCGGACGGCGGCGTTGCCTTCGTGTTCCCAGAAGAGCGCCTCACGTTCGATGGGCTTATCGGCGAAGGCCGGCACGAGGCTGCGGCCTTCCATCGGCAGGATCGGCTTGCCGTTGAATTCCTTCGGGTAGGTCGCGCCGGTGACTTCGACCACCGTCGCCATCACGTCGATGAGATGGCCGGGTTGGCGGCGGAACTCGTCCTTGGCCGCGATGCCGGCGGGCCAGTGCGCGATGAGCGGCGTGGCGATGCCGCCTTCATGGTTGAAGTGCTTGTAGAGGCGGAACGGGGTGTTCTCGGCGTAGGCCCAGCTCTCGCCGCAATACCATTGCGACTTTCCAGTGCTCGGGTCGCCTTCGGTCCGGCCCTTGGCGCCGCTCTCGGCGTTGCCCCCGTTGTCGCTCATGAAGAGGATGAGGGTGTTGTCGAGCACGCCGCGCTGCTTGAGGCCCGTGACGAGGTCGCCGATGGACTTGTCCATGCGGTTCACCACGGCGGCGTAGGTGGCCATCAGATGGTCGAAGCGTTGCTGCTCTCCGGCGGGGATGTCCTTCCAGGCTTTGATCGCATCGGGCATCGGCGAACTGGCCCACTGCTTGTCGATCAGGCCCATTTCCAACTGGCGGGCGTAGCGGCGGGCGCGGACCTCTTCCCAGCCGAGCCGGTACTTGCCGAGGAACTTCTCGATGTCGGCCTTGGGCGCCTGGAGCGGGAAGTGCGGGGCGTTGTGGCAGAGGTGGAGGTAGAACGGTTTCTTCGCCGCCACGGCTTCGTCGATGAACTTCAGTCCGTAGGTCGTCCAGAGGTCGGTGGTGTACCAATCCTTGGGCAGGCGCGGGTCGTCGTTCGCGATCTTCTCGCCGTCGAGGAAGAGTTCGGCCCGCGGGGCGTCGGCGAAGTAGAAACCGCCGGCGGCGGCATTGAGGCTGCGGTCGAAGCCGCGCGACTTCGGGGTGACGCCTTGGTTCTGTCCGACGTGCCATTTGCCCGTCATCGCGGTGAAGTAGCCGGCCGGCCTGAGCACTTCGGCCATCGTCACGCAGCTGTCGTTGAGGTGGCCGACGTAGCCGGGCAGCTTCTGGTTCTCGACCATGTGGCCGACGCCGGCCTGGTGGGAATAGACGCCGGTGAGCAGGGCGGCGCGGGTGGGGCAGCAGCGGGCGGTGTTGTAGAACTGGGTGAAGCGCAGGCCGTTCTTGGCGAGCGCGTCGAGGTTGGGCGTGGGGATCTCGCTGCCGTAGCAGCCGAGGTCCGAGTAGCCCATGTCGTCCACGAGGATGATGATGATGTTGGGTTTGCCGGCGGCGGACGCGCCGATGCAACCGGCGACGAGGGCGAGCAACAGGCGGAGCGTCTTCATGGGAGATTATTTGGCGTCTTCCTTGGCGGCCTTCCCGGACTTCTTCGTCGGCGGGCGGAGCTCGTCGGAAGTCCAGGAGTTCGGGTGGTCGGCGAACTGCTTGCGGATGCCAGCGACGAACTTCGCGTCGACCGGCGAGCCGTTATGCTCCCACTCGCGGCGGACATAGGTGAGGACGCCGGCGATGTCTTCGTCGCTCAGCATGCCCATCGGAGGCATCGTGAGGTCCCAGGTGCGGTTGCCGACCTTGACCGGGCCGCCGAGACCATTGAGGACGATGCGAGCGGTCACGTCCGGCTTGCCGAGAACCCAGTCGCTGTCGACGAGCGGAGGGGCGAGGCCGTCGAGGCCGTAGCCGTGCGGCTGGTGGCAGGCCGCGCAGAGGTTGGTGAAGGTGACCTTGCCCTTCTCGAAGAGCATCTGCTGTGCCTTGGTGAGCGCGACCACCTTGGGCGGGGCGGGGGCGCCGGGCTTGCCGACCCAGGCCAGGCGGGCGGCGACGCTTTCGAGATTCTTGAGGGCGTTCGCCTCGGTGACGGCTTTCTTGAGCTTCGCGAGCGCGGCCGGTTCGGCGTTCAGCCAGACCGTCTTGAGCGGCACGGCTTTCTTCGTCTTCGGGTCGCGGGTGGACTGGTCCAGACCGCGGAGGATGGCGGCGCGGAGGTTGGTGCGGTCGCCGAGGCTGGCCGCGATGTCGAGCATGCCTTCGATCGGTCCGGCCTTGCCGGCGACGGCGATGAGGGCGGCGAAGCCTTCGAGCAGCGCCGGTCAGCGCGCCTTCGCGGACGAGGGCGTTGTCGCCATGGGCGGCGAGGAGCTCGGCGAGCGCCTTGTCGGCGTCGGGCAGGTTGGCGGCGGAAAGGCGGATCGCGAGGTGGGAGAGAACGAGGATCTCCGGCTCGTCCTTGATCGCGCAGAGCTCGGCGAGCATCTCGGCGGGCGCGATGCGGACGGCGGCGGCGCGGACCTGGGCGTCGGCGTCCTTGAGGGCGAGGCGGACGTCTTCGGGGCGGGCGGCGGCGAGTCCGTCAAGGGACCAGAGCGCGTGGAGCCGCGTGGTGGCGGGGGTCTTCGGGTCGGCCAGCAGCGCGCCCAGGGCGGGGGCGGCCTTGAGGTCGCCGGCTTCGACGAGCAGGCGCTGGGCCGTGTCGCGCACCCAGCCGTTGGGGTGGTTCAGGAGCTTCACGCGTTCGGCGGCAAGGCTCGGGATCTTCGTCGCGCGCGGCGCAGGCTGGTCGTCGCGGACGATGCGCCAGATGCGGCCGCCGCTGACGGGCAGCTCGAGGTGGCGCGCCTTGATGTTGGCGATGAGGTAGTGCGTGAGGAAGGCCGGGTGCTGGAGCATGCCGCGGTAGAGGTCGACGACGTACAGCGCGCCATCGGGTCCGTTGGCCATCATGACCGGGCGGAAGCGCTCGTCGGTGGACGTCAGGAACTCTTTTTCTTCATAGGCATTGGCGCCCGTGAGCATGCCGTCCTTCTCCGCGATCGTGACGCGCTTCACCAGGTTGGACGAAGGCTCCGGGATGAACGCGTTGCCGCGGAACTCGGCGGGGAAGGCGTCGCCGCGGTAGATGGCGGCGCCGCAGGTGGAGGTCGCCGCGGCAAGGGTGCCGTCGGCGCGGAGGGTCTTGGCGTCGTAACCGCGGTTCACGCCCGGGGTCGGATGGGAAGGGTAGACGGACTGGTCCTTGATCACCTTGTTGTTGATCCCGATCGCGTCACGGAGGAGCGGATTGCGCGCGTAAGCGGCGGCCGGCAGGAGGTCGGCGCGGAGGAGGTCGGAGTTGTAGTTGTAGAACAGGCGGCCGGCGTCGTCCTGGGTGAGGCCCCATTGCCCGCGGCCGAGGCCGGGGCCTTTCTGCCAGGCGCCGTTGGTCAGCTTGAAGCTCGTGCCGTAGTTCGCGGCGTAGATGCGGTTGTCCATCGCCCACGTCGGCGTGTTGGCCATGTGTTCGGGCTGACCGCCGAAGGTGCCGAAGTCGGAGGCGACGAGGGTCTTCTCGTCGGCGACGCCGGTGCCTTTCGTGTCGCGGCAGAAGAAGAGGTTGGGTGGTTCGGCGATGAAGGCGCCGCCTTTGACGGCCATCACCCCGCGCGGCATCACCAGGTTGTCGAGGAAGGCCGAAGCCTTGTCCATGCGGCCGTCGCCGTCGGTGTCGGTGAGCAGCGAGACGCGGCTGGTGGGCTCCTTCTCGGTCGTGCCTTCGAGGTCGCGCATGTAGCTGCGCATCTCGACGACGAACATCCGACCTTGGTCGTCGAAGCTGATGGCGACCGGCGATTCGATCATCGGCTCGCTGGCGACGAGTTCGATGCGGAAGCCGGGAGGGAGCTTGAAGGTCTTGAGTTCCTCCTCGGGGGACAGCGGAGCGGGGGCGGGCAGGTTGAACTTCAGGGTGACTTCGGCCGGTCCGGCGTTGCCCTTGTTCAGGGCGAAGGCGGACGTAGCTCCGACGAGCAGAGCTAGGGCGGCAAGCGGGGTCTTCATGCTGGTTCCAAGACAGCCCAAACCACCCGGGGTTGCAAGGCGAACCCCCGGTTTTTGCCCTAGTCCAGGCGGCTGGAACTTACTTCTTGGCCGCAGGGGCCGGCCAGTCGTCGGTGCGGAAGCTGGTGGCCGGCAGGTCGGCGCCGTTCACGAGGTTGCAATCCGGGTTCTCGGCCCAGGCGTAGCGGACGGCCACCGGGGCGGCGACCTCGGGGCTGCTCACGATGAGTTCGGTGCCATCGATGCGGCCGCTGGCTTTCTTCCAGGCCTTGTCGGCGCCGGCGATCAGCAGGCCGCGGGGGGCGGCGCCGTCGCGGGTCTTCAGGCCCTCGGCGTGCTTGAGGGAGACACGGATGGAAGCGCCTTCGACCTTGCTGCCGGCGGGGAGCGGGCCGCTGATGGCGGCGACGTTCTTGCCGTAGACCGTCGAGAGGGCCCAGAACGAGAGGCGCTTGCCGACGTCCTGCTTGTTCTTCGGGTGGATGTCCTTCGGGTCGCCGATGTCGATCGTGATGGCCATGCCGGTCTTCGGCAGCGCGAGCACCTTCATCATCGATTCGCGGATGCGCGGCCAGCTCTCGGAATCGGAGTCACGGTAGTTGGGGAGCTGCACCCACGCGAACGGGACTTCGTCGGACCAGAGCGTGCGCCAGCTGGTCACGAGCTGGGAGAGCTGCTTCTCGTAGAGGCCCGGGTTGCCGGCGTTGCCTTCGCCCTGATACCAGAGCATGCCGCGGAGCGTGTAGGGGACGAGATTGACGACCTTGCCGTTGAAGAGTCCAGCGGGTCCGCCCTTGAAACGGCGCATCGCGAGCGGGTCCTTCGGGGCGGGGGTCACGAACGCCTTGCCTTCGGCCTTGGCCTTGGCGACGGCGGCCTTCCATGTCGCCATCTGCTTCTGGAAGAGTTCGGGCGCCTTCTTCTCGTCGAAGGCCAGATAGTTCTTCATCTGGTTATCGAAATTGGCCTTCGTCTCGGGGTCGGAGGACTGCGTCTCGGCCGAAACCCAGGACTCGATAGGCGTGCCGCCGACGGAGGTGTTCACGAGGCCGACCGGGACGCCGACTTCTCGGTGGATCTCCCGGCCGAAGAAATAGAGCACGGCGGAGAAACCGCCGACGTTTTCAGGCGTGCAGGCCTTCCAGGTGCCTTTGCCTTCGGCGGCGGGCGCGGCGGAGTGGGTGGAGGATTCCTGGTAGTGACGGATGAGCGGGAACTTCGCGGCGGCCTTCTCGGCCTCGAAGCGATTGCAGCCGGCGACGGTCATCGCCATGTTGGACTGGCCGGAACCGAGCCAGACTTCGCCGACGAGGACGTCCTGCACCTCGAGCTTGTGGCCGTCCTTGCCGGTGACGGTGAGCGTGCGCGGTTCGGCGGAGGCGGAGAGGGCGTCGAGCTTGAGCATCCACTTGCCGTCGGCGCCCGCGGTCGCGGACTTCGTCTGGCCGCCGAAGCTCACGGTCACGGATTCGTCCGCATCAGCCCAGCCCCAGACGGCCACGGGCTTCTCGCGTTGCAGGACCATGTGGTCGGAGATCGGCGCAGCCAGGCGGAAGCCGGCGGCGAAGAGGGAGGAGCAGCCGCGGCAGGGCTCGACGCCGGTCAGACGGAAGTCGAGGCCCGCGTTGCGGAAGGTCAGGCGTTCGTGGTCGATGCCGAGGCAATGGAGGATCGTCGCCTGGAGGTCGGGTACGCGGACCTCGTCCTTGACGATGTTGAAGCCCATGTCGTCGGTCTGGCCGATGGTCTGGCCACCCTTGATGCCACCGCCGGCCATCCACATCGAGAACGCCTGAGGATGGTGGTCGCGACCTTGGCTGCGACCGAGCGAGACGCTGGCCTCCACCATCGGGGTGCGGCCGAATTCGCCGCCCCAGACGACCAACGTGCTGTCGAGCAGCCCGCGGCGCTTGAGGTCCTTGATGAGCGCGGCGGAGGCCTTGTCGGTCTTGGCGCAGTTGTTCTTCACGTTGCCGGCGACGTCGCTGTGGGCGTCCCAGCCTTCGTTGTAGATGTTGATGAAGCGGACGCCGCGTTCGACCATGCGACGCGCGAGCAGGCAGGCGCGGGCGAAGGAGGGCACCTTCGGGTCGCAGCCGTAGAGTTCGAGGGTCTCCTTGCTTTCGGAAGAGAGGTCCATCAGGTCCGGCGCCGACGTCTGCAGGCGGTAGGCCATCTCGTAGTTGGCGATGCGCGTGGCGATCTCGCTGTCGCCGTCGAGGCGGAGGCGGCGGTCGTTCATCGCGTTGATGAGGTCGATGGTGTCCTTCTGCGTGCCCGGGTCGATGCCGGCCGGAGTGCTGGTGTTGAGGATGGCGTCGCCCGCGTTGCGGAAGCGCGTGCCGGTATAGCTGCTCGGCAGGAAGCCGCTGCTCCAGCAGGCGGCGCCACCGCTGATACCCGAACCGGTGCTCATCACGACGAAAGCGGGGAGGTCCTTGGCTTCGGAGCCTAGGCCGTAGGTGATCCAGGACCCCATGCTCGGTCGGCCGGGCTGGGAGAAGCCCGTGTTCATGAAGATCTGCGCCGGCGCATGGTTGAACTGCGTCGTGCGACAGGACTTCACTACCGCGATGTCGTCGACGACCGTCGAGAGGTGCGGGAGCATCTCGGAGAGTTCGGTGCCGGACTGGCCATGACGGGCGAACTTATAGCGCGGACCGAGCACGGCGGCGTCGGGCCGGATGAACGCATAGCGCTGGCCGTTGATGATCGAGGGCGGGAGCGGCTTGCCTTCGAGCTTCGAGAGCTCCGGCTTGTTGTCGAACAGCTCGAGCTGCGACGGAGCGCCCGCCATGAACAGGTGGATGACGGCCTTGGCCTTGGGGGCGTGGTGCGGAAGGCCGGAGCGCATGCCGGAACCGGCGGCCGCGAGGCGTCCCATCGCGCCGTCGGCGATGAGCGAGGCGAGGGCGATCTTACCTACGCCGACGCCGCAGTCCTGGAAGAAGTGGCGGCGGGTGATGTTGGGGCGGGGCATGGAGATGAGAGTGTGGAGTTTAGAGTATCGAGTATGGGGCCGAAAAGGTGCCGTGGTATCAGGGCTATCGGTCTGTCATCTGTGGGTGCACGATGCTTTCGTCGAGGTTGAGGGCCGCGCGGGCGACGGCGGTCCAGATGTCCTTGTCGGCCACCTTGCGGGCGCGTTGGGCGGCGACGAAGGCCTTCATGGTGGCGAGCTCGTCCGCGGCCGGGGGGCGGGTGACGCAACGTCGGAGCACGTAGGCGACCCGGGCTTCGTCATCCGTGCCAGCGGCCATGGCCTTGGCGCCGAGGGCGCGGGCGGCCTCCATGAACATCTCGTCGTTGAGGAGCGTGAGCGCCTGGAGCGGGCTGTTGGAGACGTCGCGGCGGGCGATGCACGCTTCGCCGGTCGGAGCGTCGAAGGTCGTCGCCATCGCGAACGGGGCGGTGCGCTTGATGAACGTGTAGAGCGAACGGCGGTAGCGGTCTTCGCCTTCGCTGGGCTTCCATTCGATGCGTCCGTAGGTGCCTTCGCTGGTCACGCTGGCGGGCTGAGGCGGATAGACGCCGGGTCCGCCCATCTTGGCGGAGAGCAGGCCGGCGGCGCTGAGCGCGCCGTCGCGGACGAGTTCGGAGTCGAGGCGGAAGCGGCTGCCGCGGGCGAGCAGGAGGTTCTCGCGATCCTTTTCGGCGAGCTCCGGCGTCACGACGGACGACTGCTTGTACGTGGCGCTGGTGACGATCAGGCGATGGAGCTGCTTCATCGACCAGCCGGACTTCACGAACTCGACGGCGAGCCAGTCGAGCAACTCAGGGTGGGTCGGCGGCTGGCTCTGGTAGCCGAAGTCCTCGAGCGCGCGCACGAAGCCGCGGCCGAAGAAGGCCTGCCATTGGCGGTTGACCGCGACGCGCGCGGTGAGCGGGTTCTCCGGGGCGAAGAGCCAGCGGGCGAACGTCAGGCGGTTGGCCGGGGCGTCTTTGGGCAGGGCAGGGAGGAACGCCGGCACGGCAGGCGGAACCTGCTCCTTCGGGCTGAGGTATTCGCCGCGATGATGGCGGAAGGTCGGACGGGGATGGGCTTCGGGGCGCTCGCGCATCACGAGGGTGGCCTGGCCGCGCGGGACCTGTTTCCGCAGGTTGGCGAGCGCCTTGGCGTGGACGGCCAGTTCGGGGGCGGTCTCGAGGAAGCGCTGGCGGAGCTTGGCGGTGTCGTGCGGGGCGGCGCCGGCAAGCATCGCCTCGATCTCGGCCGGGTGGCCGGTGGCCGTCGCCTGCGGGTCGGTGGTGACCGAGACGCGGAAGTGTCCCAGCGGACAAGCGTAGTGCTTCTCGAACAGCATCTTGAGCGCCCAGCCGGCGGAGAGGTCGGTCGGCTGGTCGAAGCGGAAGACCGCGGCGTGGTTCTGGCCGAGGCCGCCGAGGACCTGCCAGCCGCTGGACATCTCGCCGTCGAGCGCGGCGGAGGCGTTGTTCTTCTTGCGATTCGCGGCGGCCTTGGCGGCCTTCTTGGCGTTATTCGGCGCAGCCTTGGCCGGTGTCTT
>RGES01000005.1 GCA_009917805.1 Verrucomicrobiota bacterium | reverse complement strand
GGCGTCGGCGTGTCCACGGCGCCCAAGGCCAAAGCCGCGAACCTCTACTGGGACAACGACGCTACCGCCTCAGGTAATAATGCTTCGACCGGCTCCGGACTTGGCGCGGGCGGAACCTGGGGTGCGACCGACACCAAGTGGTTTGACGGAACCGCTGATGTCACCTGGACGAACGCCAATAAGGATATCGCATATTTCACGGGCACAGGAGGCTCGGTCACGCTGGGGACCAATTTCTCCGTCGGCGGCCTGGTCTTCGCCGGTGCCGATTATACCCTGACAGCCAACACGCTCACGTTGGCGGCGCCGACAGGCTACGCGACGCCGACCGTCTCCGTTTCTTCGGGCAATCGCGCCACGCTTGACTCCATCATCGCCGGTGTCGGCGGACTGACGAAGATCGGGGATGGTACGTTGCTTTTAACGAATACCAGCAACACCTTCACCGGTGACATCACGATCAAGGGCGGTGCCTTGGTCGTCACGGATGAGCGGCAGCTGGGCTCCGGCACCGGCCAGATTTCGGTCTTCGGTTGGGCGGGCAATGGCAATCCGGGCTACTCCGGCGGGTCCTTGGTGGTCAAAGGCGCCACCGCCGCGGGCGCGAATGGCATCACGCTTGCCCGCGATGTCACCTTCTCCGGACGCGGACCCACCTCGAACCAAAACAGCGGGGGACTGATCAGCATCGGTTATAACACCTTCACCGGCACCATCGGTATCGGCAGCGCTTCCACTGATGCCCGCATGTGGTCGGCTTATGGCACCACGACCTTGGCGGGCAACGTCCTCATCGGCGGCACGGGTCAGAACACCGTCTTTCAAGGGAACGGGAATTGGACCGTCACCGGCTTGGTGGGAGGCGCCGAAAGCAGCAATGACCGCTTCATCAAGGTAGGCAACCTGATCACCACGACCCTTTGGCTGAGGAACAGCGGCAACACCTTCGCGCAGTCGCTGCGAATCGATAACGGCACGGTGCGCGTGCAGGCCGCCGGCGCCCTGGGCGCCAACATCACCACGACCGCGCTGGACCTGAACAACGGGACGCTGGAGATCCGCTCGGACGCGCTTGCCGGCTTCGCGACGCGCAACCTTTCCTTCCGTGATAACACCACCGGCGCCATCTTCGTCGACCATGACGTGACCGGGCCGCTCGGGCTTGGTTCGGCGGCGATGAACCAGACGCTCTCGGCCAATTTCCTCCGCACCACCGCGACCAACGGAGCCACGCTGGTCTTCAACGGTCGCAACGGATACGGATATAGCTTCGGTTGGTGGGCCTTGGCGGGTAACGGCTCAACCACCCTCACCAACAGCACGAGCGGGCAGACTACGATCACGGGAAATATCAATTTCTCGAGCCGGACATCTGCGAGCACCTTGACCTTGCAGGGCGGCGGCGACTGGTCGGTCGCCGGACTGATCTCGGCGTCTGGCGCCCTGCATGCCTTCACGAAAGCAGGCAGCGGTCTCATCAATTTCAGCTCTTCCGCCGGCACGCTTTCCACCTTCACCGGCAATGCGAGCCTCAACGACGGCGTGACGCGCATCCGTTCGGTCGACCTGCTCAACAATACCTCGGCCAGCGCCGGTCGCATCGTGTTCGGCGGCGGCGCCCTCAGTTTCGTCGGCGCGCCGACCACGGGCGCCGGCGAGACCTGGACCAACAAGGTCTTGGATCTTAACGGCAACGCTTACGTTCAGGCTGACCAGACGGGGTCAGCTCCGACGGCCTTGGTCCTGCCGAACAACTTCGCGGCCAGTAGCACGTCTGCCAAGACTTTCAGTCTCGGTGGTGTTTCCGCCCCGGCGGTCATCAATCAGGTCACTGGACTTTTAACCAATACCCGAAACCTCACGTCCGTCACCAAGTACGGAAGTAATACCTGGGAAATCCAGGCGCCGACCAGTTATGGTTCTGCCGGCACGTTGAGTATCGCCGCTACCGGCACTTCGGCCACGACGACGGTCGTGCTGGCCTCCGGCACAACCACTCTGCTCAGGGTCGGACAGCCGATTTCTGGCGTCGGTATCCCCGTGGGGGCGACCATCGCGCAGATTTTCGATTCCAGCACCATTATCCTAAGCGATAGTCGCGTCGCCAGCTCCGCCGCCGATGCTGCCGTAGCAGTTGGCGTCGCCAGCGGCATCGTCACGAATCTGACCGCCACCGCTGCCAGCACGGGAACTACTAATCCGATCATTACTCTGGCCAGCACCGCCAATCTGGTTCCAGGGCAGAAGGTCACCAGTGCGAATCTGCCTGCCTCTCAGAATTGGTATATCCGAGATATCACTTCGGCTACCACCGTCACCCTTGTCAGCGGAATTGGCTCCAGCATAACCGCGGGTGCGGTCCTGCTCAACGAAGTCATCACCCCTCAGGCCAGCCCTAATTTCGGCGGCAACTTGACGATCTCGAACGGCATACTGCAGGCCACGGCGACGAGTGCGACCAGTGACATCATCAACTCGACCAGCAATCTGACTTTCGCCACCGATCCGGTCACCCTCATGGGCAATGCCGGCGGGACTTTCACTTATGTCGGTTTTTCCGGCGGTAGCACCGAAGTCCTCGGACGACTTACCCCCACGGCGGGACATGGCGTCGTCACCATCACGAATGGCGCTACTCCCTCGACGCTGACGTTCCTGGATCT
Source organism: Verrucomicrobiota bacterium (assembly GCA_009917805.1). Lineage (GTDB taxonomy): Bacteria > Verrucomicrobiota > Verrucomicrobiia > Opitutales > UBA953 > UBA953. The sequence continues at coordinate 22,478 of RGES01000005.1, read as the reverse complement.
CGGCACGCGCGGCGCCGGAGCGACTTTGGATTTCAAGCCAGGCACGGGCACGATCGGCTTCAACGGGACCTCGCCGACGCTGACCAATAGCGTGCTGCCAGGATATGCCACTTTCAACGGTGTGGATTTCGTGACGTTGAGCGGTAGCAACATCGCGCAGTATACCGGTCAGACGGCGTGGTCCGGGGCGCTGGCGCCGACGGCCACCGTCAATTACTCTATCGCCGGCACTTCACCACGGATCCAGGTGGCCTGCTTTTCGATAATTCGACTGGCAATGCCACCATTACTGGTGCCTTCGCGTTAGGCACCGCCTCGAAGGAGCTCGTCATAACGACAAACGGCTCTGCGGCTGTGGTTATTCCCGCCGCCGGTACGGCTTTGGCCGCGGGTAATACCCTGACGATTGGTTCAGGTAGTTCGAATACTACGATTAGTAGCGGCACGGGATCGTTGACCAAATCCGGTACGGGATTGCTCATCCTATACGGCAACAATCTTTTCACCGGCAACCTGACCATCAATCAGGGCGCGATTCAGATGGCCGGAGCGACTGCCGCTTTGGGCGTCCTTTCGACTGTTGGTAACCAGACGACCATTCGCCAAGGCGGATTGCTGGACGTCAACGGTGCGGGTCCTCTTGCGGCGCTGTATAGTGGTGGTTCGACTTACCCTCAGATTTCGATCGGTGCGCTGTCCGGAACCGGCGTCATCACGAACAGTAGCGTGACGCAGTCGACCATCAGCTTGGGTGGCACTGCGACGGACGGCACGAGTAAGACCACTTTCGGCGGCACGCTTCAGGACGGAGCCGGCAAGCTTAACGTCGTCATCAACGGCACCTCGGCGCGTGCCCAGGCCATCATCGGCGCACAGCCTTATACGGGCGTCACCGTCATCAATACGGGCAATCTCTCGGTCAACATCCTCGCTGACGGCGGCACCGCCAGTGCGCAGACGCCCTCCGTCAGCATCGACCGCCTCTTTTCGTTGGCCGGAAACGCGACCATCCAGTCCTCCGGGACCTACGGTAATGAGGCCGCCGCCGCCGGGACAGGCCAGAACAACGCCGCCCTGGTCTTCAGCAATACGGGCGACATCGCCTTCCTGACGTCGACCGCGAAGACCCTGACGCTCGGTGGCACGTCGATCGGTGACAATATCTTCCGGCCGCGCATCACGAATAACACCGTGGATTCGACCGCCACGGCGGTGACGGTCAGCGGCGGACTCTGGATCCTGAACCCGGCGGTCGCTAACACTTACACTGGCATCACCTCCGTGACCGGCGGGCAGTTACGCGCCGTCGACGGCGTCGGTATCCCGACGAACAGCCCGATCACCCTCAATGGCGGCGTCTGGGAAGTGCCTGCCGCGACACTTGCGCGCACCTTGGGCACGGCTGCCGGCAATATCCAGTTGAACAATGGCGCCTCCGGTTTCGCGGCCGGTACCACCTCGCGCCTCGTCGTGACCCTTGGTGGCGGCGATCTCACCTGGGGCACGGCCGGCGCCACGACTTTCGCGCCCAGCTCGCTCGTGCTCGGCTCTTCCACTGCCTTGGGCGAAGCCGAAATCACGAACAACATCATCCTCGGCAGCGCCGCCCGCACCGTCACCGTCAACAATAACGCGAATACCGGTACGATGGTCACGGCGGGGATCCTGTCTGGCGTGCTCAGCGGTACGGGCGGCGGTCTCACCAAGGGCGGCGGCGGCGTGCTCATCCTTGGCAATGCGAACACCTATACCGGAGATACGACGATCACTAACGGAAACCTCATCGTCACGAGTGTCGGTAATGCCAGCGGCACGACCGCAAGTTCGCTCGGTGCCAGCGGCGGAAAGGTTATCTATAATCCTGGTGATGCAGATCTCAACGGACTCTTCTACGTCGGCCCTGGCGAGACTTCGTCTCGGCCCTGGACCCTGACCTCCTCGGTTAGCCAGACTTCGGCCAGAACTTTCCGCATTGATGCCACTGGCTCTGGGGCGCTGGTTTTAGCAGGTTCTTTTGCGAACACCTTGCCTAGGAGCGCCACCGGACAGTCCTTCACCCTCGAGCTTCGTGGCGCCAACACGGATTTCAACCAGATGAACATGGTGCTTACCAATAGCACCGGGACAAACACCGCGACGCTCAACGTCGGCAAGAACGACGGCGGCGTCTGGGTGCTGAATCCGGCTTCGGCCAACACTTTCACCGGCACCATCACCAGTTCGGGCGGCACCCTCGGACTGACGACCTTCGGCATCGGTTCCGCCAGCGGCATACGACTCTCGAACGGGGGCATCTTCGCCTATGGCGCGGCCTTGAGCACGGCTACGGCCGTCACTATCGCCAACAACGCCACCGGCATATTCACGGGCGACAAGTCCCTGACGTTCAGCAGCGCGACGATCATCGAGGTAGGCACCAGTGATAACACCATCGCCAACACGCTTTCCGGCGGGGCGACCCTGAACTTCAGCGGCGGCTTCACCAATAACAAGACGAGCAACCAGACGCTCAATTTCCGCGGTTCAGGTTCCACCGTCATCACCGGCGCCATCCCGGTCGGCGGCGCCGCCCAGGCCGTAAGCATTCAGATCGCCCCGGACGCCTCCCTGACTCTCGCCGGCGCGGTGGATACCTATACGGGATCCACCACCATGTATCAGGGCCGCCTGATCCTGAACAAGGCGATGACGACCACGTCCTCCACCCTCGACTTCCGCGGTGGTACGATCGAGGCCTCCGCCGACCAGACGATATCGATCCCGGTCACGCTCGGCGGCGACCCGGCGACTTTCACGGGTTCGTCCAGCTTCACGCTGACGAACGCCGGCGGCGCGCTGATCACCGGAACGAGCACCAATAGCCGCACGCTGGTCAACACGATCGCCTCGGGCAAATCGCTGATCATCACGGGCGCCCTTACCTTCACGAATACCGGCGCCGTCACGCTCACGGTCGCCGGCTCCGGCACCACGTCTATCCAAGGCGTCATGTCGAACGGCACCTCGGCCGCCGGTCTGACGTTCGCGGGTACGGGTACCCTGCAGCTGACCGCCGCCAACACGGCGACGGGCGCTCTCACGGTCAATCGCAGCTCGGTCACCCTGTCCGGCGCCAACGGTTCCTGGAAAGGGACGGGCACCTCTTATTCGGTCAACGCCGGAGGCACGCTGGTCCTGGACAACGCGACCAACAACAACGACCGACTGCTCGACGCCGGCGCCTTCAACCTGATGGGCGGCACGCTGAGCCTCATCGGCAACGCGACGTCGGAAGCCGCCGGCGCCTTCAAGGCCTATGGTTCGGCCGCGATCGCTTTTTCCGGCACCGGCAGCAACACGCTGACGTTCGCCTCGCTCGATTCCACTTTCTACACCGACGCCCGCAGCGCCCTGAGTCTCGTCGGTCTTACGGGGCTCGGCGTCACGAACAAAGTCAAGGTCACCGGCGTCGCGGATGGCTTCGCGCCTCGCGTCGCGGTCGGCACGGATTTCGCGACTTATGTCAACGCCGACGGATTCAAAGCCTTCAGCGCCTATGCCGCCGTCACCGACATCAATGCGTCCGCCGCCGGCGACGTGCTGAAGGTGACGTCGGCTTATTCGGCCGACGATCTGACTTCCAGCCGCTATCTCGGTGCCTTGGCGATTTCGGATGCCAGCGCCCTGACCGTTGCAGGTTCGACCAATGCGACGCTTTCCCTCTCTTCCGGAGCCATCCTGGTGGGCAGCGGCGCCCAGACGATTTCCATCCCGCGCATCCTGCTCTCGACCACGCGTCTGATGCAGACGACCAACGCCTCCGCCACCGTGAAGGTGGCTTCGACCGCTGGCTATGTCGTCGGGCAGGCGATCTCCGGAACCGGCGTCTCCGGCTATGTCGCCGCTATTCCTGACGGCACCACGTTGACCCTCAGCGCGAACGCGACCGCCACCGGGTATGCTCTCGTCACGGCCGCAAGCCCGGCAGTCATCCAAGTCGCCTCCGGTGCGTCGTTGAGCCTGGGCGGCAGCATCGTCTCCAACCAAGGCTTCATCAAGGCGCAGGCGGGATCGCTCACCCTTTCCGCCCGCCAGTATCACGCGGGCGAAACCACGGTCGCCGGCGGCACGCTTGTCCTCGGTGCCGGAGACAACACGATCACGCCGCTGGCCTCGACCTTGAATGTCGAGTCCGGCGCCACGGTCGACCTGAACGGCACGGTTCAATATGTGGGCCGTCTGAGTTCCCTCGGCCTGGCGCCCGGCGGCGGCGGTACCGTTACTTCGACTTCCGCGGCCACGCTCATCACCAACATGAGCGCGGGGGACCGTACGTTCGGCGGCAGCATCACCGGTGCCGTGACCTTCGCGCGTATCGGCGGTTATACGCTGACGTTGGAATCCGCCCAGACCTATACGGGCGCCACCTATCTTCTCGGCAGCGCGACCAGCCTGCAGGATGACGCGACGTTCGCCAACACCTCGGCGTTGGTGCTCAGTTACGCTACGCTCAATCTTAACAATAATAGCGGCCTGCAGACGTCGAACAACAACCGTATCGCCGACGCGGCGCCCGTGACGATGCGCGGGTCGACGATCACCTACAACGGACGTTCCGCGGTCTATGCGAGCGAGACGATGGGCGCCCTGACGCTCGACTTGGGCGCCAACACCATCACCGCGACCGCCAACGCCGGTTCTGGAAACTTCTACTCGGCGATCCTGACCTTCGCGTCGTTGGACCGGAAGAACAACGCGTCCGTCAATTTCACGGGTACCAACCTCGGCCAGCTGAGCAATGCGGGCGGCGTCATCTTCACGACCCCGCCCTCCACGGTCGGCGGTGGTTATCTCGGCGCCTGGGCGATCGCCAACTCGGGGGATTACGCCGCTTATAACGCATCCCAAGGCGTCGGTCCGGCAGGGCAGGGCGGTTTCGCCGCCTATGAGGCCGATTTCGGCACGGGCAAGGTCACGCAGCTGACCGCCACCGCCGCGAGCACCTTCACGATCCCTGCCGGCGGCGCGACGACCGGGATGCTCAAGCTCGCCAATGCGTTCACGAACGACATCGCGTTCGCCGGCGCGACCGACGTCCTGAATCTCGAACTCGGCGGCCTGCTGCGAAGCAACGATAACAACGCTTCCACGATCGGCACCAGCGCCCTGCGCGGCGTCATCACCAGCGGCATCAGCGAGCTGGTCGTCTATAACGCACAGAACACCCTGACGATCAATTCGGTCATCCAAGGGGCGACGAAGCTGGTCAAGGATGGCGCCGGCACGCTGACCCTCACCGCCGCCAATACCTATTCGCTCGGCACGGTCTTCAACCGCGGTACCGTCAACCTGTCTCCGACGAACGCCGGCGACATCGTCGTTCCCGCCGGCGGACTGGTGGTCAACGGCGGCGTCCAGGGCGGCGGCGCGACGATCAATGTCAACGCCGGCGGCGCGATCGCCGCGACCAACGCCCTCACGATCAACGGCCGTAGCACGGTCACTTTCGCCGGCGCCACGACGAACACGTTGGCCAGCGTCACGATCAACAACCTCAGCGAAGGCAATCCCACGCTCGCCGTCGGCGCCGGGTCGAGGCTCCTGCTGACTTCCGCCACGCCCGTGACGGCCGCCTCGGTCAACGCGTCCGCGACCTCGGCCATCTCCGGCGGCACGTTGGTCCTCGCGACCGGCGCCAACACCTTCGCCATCGACGGCGTGAAGTTGCCTGGTGCCGCGACGACCTATAACGCGCTGGCTCCGACCCTTAACATCAGCAGCAACATCACGGGGGATTCCATCTCCCTGACCAAGACCGGCGACGGCCTGTTGCAGCTGAGCGGGCAGAACGATTTCACGTCCGTCACCGTCAGCGGCGGAGGTCTGGTGCTCGGCACGAGCGGCGCCTACGCCCAAGGTGGCGGCGGCGTTTCCGGGCCGCTGGGTTCGGGTACGGTGGCCATGGCGGCAGGCACCCGCCTGCTGGTCGACAACAACGATCGTCAGGTCGGCAATGTCTTCACCTGGGCGGGCACGCCGACCTTCGATAGCACCGGCGGCACCAACCGCACCCTCACGCTCAACGGGAGGATGGCGTGGATCCCGGCTGGCACGCCGACGATCGCGGTCAACAGCCCGTACCTGACCGTCGCCTTGCTCGGCGAAATCCCGAACATCGCCTCGATCACGGGCTTCAGCGTCTCCGGCCCGGGTGCGTTGGTCTTCAACGCCAAGGGCTATGCGGGCGACTTCAACGCCACCGCGCTCGGCAATCCTTATTCCGTCTCGCTGCTGCACGACGGCGACGGCACCGCGGCGCCGCAGACCCTGACGTTGGGCGGCGTGGTCTACGACGCGGGCATCGTGCCGATGATCACCGTCGGCCGTGCCGGCGGCACCTTGCCGTCGCCTCAGGCCGCCAATAAGCTCATCGCCACTGCCAGCATCTCCAATCTGGGCAGCGGACTCTCGCTCACGAACAACAACGGCTACGGCCTGAAGTATACCGGCTCGCTGACCGTCGCCACGGGCGCGGCGTTCAACGTCGCGACCGCCTCTTCCTCGAACCTGACCCAAGGACTTGAGTTCTCCGGCGTCGTCACCGCCGCCGGCGGTTTCGTGAAGACCGGCGCCGGCACCTTGGTCCTGTCGAACGATGCGAACTCCATCGGCGCCCCTATCAGCGTCGACCAGGGCGTCCTCTCGGTCGCTTCCGTGGCGGCGCTCGGCGGCGCCACCGTGGCCCTCAATCCGCAGGCGGGTTCCGCGGCATTCCGCGCCACCGCGAACATCGACGCGAGCCCGGTCATCCGCTTCGACGGCACCGCGGGCAGCCGCATCATCGAAGTGGCGGATGGCGTGACGTTGAAGCTCAACGCGGCGTTCGACCTCAACGCCGCGGCCGGCGCGACCGCCTCGCTTTCGAAGAACGATCCCGGCACCTTGGTGCTCAACGCCTCCAACTCCGGTTGGAGCGGCGCCATCAGCATCAACCAAGGCGCGCTGCTGATCAACAATCCGGCGCTCACGTCTCCTGCCGGCACCGGCACCATCAGCGTGTCGCCCGGTTACGCGATCGTCGGCGCCGCCTTGCAGCTGGCCGGCGGCGTCAACCTTGCCAACGCCTTGGTCCTCCAGGGAACCAACAACCTGCTCCAAGGCGGCATCAATTTCGGGGGCCAGCTCGAAAGCGTCTCGGGCAACAACACCTACTCCGGCGCCATCTCGATGCCATGGGACTCCACCATCTCTTCGCGGTCCGGCAGCAATCTCACCATCTCGGGCCTCATCACGGCGACGGGCACGCACCGCTTGCAGTTCAACGCCGAAGGCAACATCACCCTGAACGCCGCCACGACCAGCCTGACCGGGGCGCTTTGGGGCATGGACAAATACGGTGCCGGCACGCTGACGATCAGCACGCCGGTGACCGGCCCGATCAACAGCAGCGGAGGTTTCCAGATCCACCGAGGCACCGTCGTGGTCAACAATGCCACGACCATCGCCTTCGGCTCCAGCGCGGTCACGACGGTCAGCGGCGGCGCCTTGTTCCGCCTGGATAACAGCACGACGTCCACCAACAACCGACTGACCGGTTATGCGCTGAAATTACAGGGGGCGACCTTCAACTTCGTCACCAACGGCACCACCGAGACGGCCGGCGCGCTCACGGCCGACCAAGGTGGCAGTACCATCAACATGACAGGGGCGGGCAACGCGCTGCTGACCTTCGCTTCCTTCACCGGGAGCGCCGGCGGCGCCTTGAACGTCACCGGCACCTTCGGCACCGCGAACAATTATCTCAAGTTCACCACGGCGCCGACGCTTACCCCGGCCACGACCGGCATCCTGGCTCGCGTGACGGTCAGCGGCAATGAGTTCGCCACGTACAACTCGACCAACGGCATCGTCGCTTTCACCGGATATGCGGCGGTGACCAACGTGCTCAGCGCGTCCCCGACCCAGACCTTCAAGGCCACCTCCGCGACGGCGAATTCGCTGACCGGCAACCAGACGCTGAACGCCCTGACCATCAGCACCGGACCCCTTGTCGGCAACAGCCCTGCGGTCGGCGGTCTGGCGGGACTCAATCCCACGACGTTGACGCTGACCTCCGGGGCGATCCTGGCGACCGGTTCCGGCTCGGGCGCGACCGCTTCGTTGGGCGTGCCGGTCGTCTCCTTCGGCGCGACCGGCACCTCCGAAGCCATCATCCATGTCGCCAGCGGACAGACGCTGACGGTCACCAGCGGCTTCAGCACCAGCGGCGGCCTCTCCAAGAACCTTGCCGGCGCCTTGAACTTCGATGCGCCCCAGTTCGTCAGCGGCACCACCTACGTCAACGGCGGCACGCTTCGCCTCAAGTCCGGGCAGGTCAACACCCTGCTCTATAACAACGGCGTAGCCGTCAACTTCGGCGGTACGCTGGATCTGAATGGCGGGGCTCAGTTCATCGGCGCGCTGACGAGCGTCGGTTCGGCGGCCAACGCCGATGCCCAAGGCGGCTCGGTCATCAACTCCGCCGCCAGCCAGGCGACTTTCGTGGTCAACGGCAACGGCAGTTTCGGCGGGGTGGTTTCGGGAGATGTCTATTTCGCCAAGGTCGGCACCAACGGACAGTCGTTCCTTTATCCGCAGACTTATACCGGGCCGACCGTGCTCGCGGGCGGCAGCATGACCTTCGCCGACGAAGGCACCCTGCTCAGCTCCTCGTCCCTGACCATCATCGGCGGGCAGCTCAATATTCAGAATACCAGCACGCGCGACCTCGGCAACCGCATCGCGGATACCATGCCCATCTCGATGCGCGATGGCATCCTTTACTATACGGGTCGACAGCAGGCGAATTCGACCGAGACCTTGGGCGCCGTCACGCTCAACGGCGGATATAACGCGATCCTTCCCTCCTCGGGCGGCGCCGCCAGCGGCAGTCCTGGGCTATCCTCGGCCACCCTGACCATCGCCTCGCTCACGCGCGCCGACACGACTTCGACGCTTCGCTTCAACAACTACGGCCAGCCGGGCGGCTCGGGACAATACGGGCAGGGCCGACTTCTGGTCACCTCGGCTCCTTCGCTCACCAACAACCTCATCGGACCTTGGGCGTTCGTGGACCGTGAGTTCGCCAGCTATGACGCTACTTATGGCGTCGGGGCGCTGAACAGCGCCGGTTTCGCCGGCTATGCCGGAGGCACGCTGACCAGCAATCCCGGCGCCGATGACAACATCCGTTTCACCTTGGCCGGCACCACCGTGCTGAACGCCGATACTTCCATCTGGACCTTGGCCATGAGGGGCCAGGCCACGGCGACGACGGTCGACCTTGGCGGAAAGAAACTCACCCTGCGCGGCGGCGGCCTGCTGCTCGGCCAGGAGACCGATAGCATCACCTGGACCATCTCGAACGGCACGATCACGGCGGGCGCCGTCGACGCCGCCTCGGATCTCTTCATCCATCACGCCAACTTCGGCGGGACCAATCGCCTGGTGGATATCTCGGCGGTCATCGCCGACAATGGGACAGGCGCCGTCCGGCTGATCAAGAACTCGGGCGACGCGCAGGCGAGCTCCATGACGTTGAGCGGCTTGAACACTTACACCGGTGGCACGGTGCTCAACATGGGCACCTTGGTGCTCGGAGCGACCGGTCGTCTGGGCACCGGCGGCATCGTGGTGAACCGCGCCACCCTGACGCAGACCGCGGGCGGCGTCATTCCCGCCCAGGCGTTGACCCTCAACGCCTCTTCGACCGTCACGCTCGCAGGCAACAATTCGCTGACCGGTTTGACTTTCGGGAACGCCGGCGGCGCCGCCCCTACGCTGACTCCCACCGGGATCCTGACTTTGACGGGCGGCATCACGTCCACGACCAGCAACCCCGGCACGATCGCGACCATCGGCACCGGCACCTTGGACCTTAACGGGTCCTCGGCCTACTCGATCAACGTCGGCGCCGCGCTGGTCAACGGCATCGACGTCGCTCCTTGGCAGGCCGGCCTGATCGTCAACGCGACGGTGCAGAACGGAGGCATCGCCAAGACGGGCAACGGACTCCTGCAGCTCGCCGGGCAGAACACTTTCGCCGGAGGCGTCACCATCGCCGCCGGCGGACTGGTCATCGGCGCGAGCAGCACCGGCAGCGGCCTGTTGGAAGTGCCGACGTCTGGTCCGGTCGGCATCGGCACGTTGACGATGGCGAACAACACTTCGCTCCTCGCCGCGGGGGCCTATACGATCTCCAACAACGTCATCTTCGGCGATGATGGCGCCGGCACCGGCACGCACGTCTTCAACGGCACCAATAATCTCACCCTCAACGGCACCACGACGCTGCCTTCGGTCTGGAACGTCACGATCGCCGCGCCGCAGATGACCGTCACGATCGGTGACGCCACCCCCTCTCTCTCGACGGATATCATCAACAAATCAGGCTTGGGCATCCTGACCGTGGGCAACTACGCAGGCACGATTTCCGCGGCCGGAGGCTTGGTGTTCACCGGTGACGGCAACGCCCTCGGGACGCCGGCCAACTTCAGCCTCGGCGGCAATGTCGTCCTCACCAACGACACGGCCGTGACGGTCAATCGTTCGGGCTCGGGTCCGAACGCGCGTAACAAGACCTTGCGCAAGGTCGACCTGACCAATCCCGGAAGCATCCTTTCGGTGACGAATCTCAGCGGCTATGGACTCGAGTTCACCGGCGCGATCACCCTTAACGGCGCGTCGCATTTCGCCGTCAGCAGCGCGACGCCCTCGAACCTGGTGCCGGGCCTCGTCCTGTCCGGGGTGGTCGCCGATGCGGGCGGTTATGACCTCACCAAGTCGGGCGCCGGCACGCTGCTGCTCACGAACCCTGCGAACACCTTCGGCGGCGCCACCGCCACGATCGACGTCCTGGCCGGCGTCCTGGCGGCGAGTTCCGATGCCGCCCTCGGCAATACGGGCAACAAGGTCCGCCTGAACGTGGACGGCACCACGGACATCGGCTTCCGCGCCACGGCCAGTTTCTCGTCCGCGCGCACGTTCATCTTGAACCAGGCGAACAACGCCTTCGAGGTGACGTCGGGCAACGCCCTTACCCTCTCGGCGCCTTTCACGCTTTCGGCGACGACGAACACCCTGACCAAGAACGATAACGGAACCTTGGTCCTCACGGCTTCGAATCCCACCTGGGCCGGCACGATCACGGTCGCCGGCGGTACGCTGCGCATCGGCCATGCCACGGCTCTGGGCTCGAGCGCGCTGACGACGTCCGGCGCCGGCTCGGTCGCCTACGAGCTGACCGGCAGCGTGTCCGTCGCCAACGCCCTCACCCTTTCTGTCGCAAGCGGCGGCAATGGCATCGACGGAAAGGGCGTACTTTTCTCCTTCAGCGGCAGCAACACCTTCTCCGGGCTCATCACCCAGTCTTCCGGCGTCGCTGCGACGGTGGGTGCGGCTTCCGGCGCGACCCTCACCCTTTCGGGTGGCATCACGACTTCTAACAGCACCAATTTCAACGCCGTCGCCGCGGACGCCGTCATCAATCTGGCCAGCACGATCACCGGAGGCGGACCCGGGACCAATGTCATCGGTCTCGGCACGCTGAACATCACCGCGAACCAGTCCGGCTTTACCGGAGCTTTCAACGTCTACCGAGGGACCGTCAATCTCGGCGGCAGCGGGGTGACCTTAGGCTCGTCCGGCGCGGTCGCGGTGTACGGCAACGGCGTCCTCAATGTCAGCGACGCCGCCGGCACCCCGACCTCTCGCCTCGTCAACCGTGCTTTGACGATCCAGGGCGGCACCTTCGCCTATGTCGGCAACTCCGCGAACTCCGCCGAAACGAACAGTTCCGCTCTTACCTTCGCCCGCTCCGGCGGCATCTTCAGTTCCACTCAGACCGGTTCGGGGACGGTCAGCCTGACCTTCGCCAGCCTTTCTCTCTCCACGGACGTCAGCGCCGGCTTCACCGGCACCAACCTCGGTACGTCGACCAACAAGATCTTGTTCACGACCGCGCCGACGCTGGTGCCGGCCACGACGGGCATCCTGGCGCGCGCGACCGTCAACGGTTCCAGCTTCGCTACCTACAATGGCACGACCGGTGTCACCGCTTTCTCGGCGTATAATGCGACCAGCACGACCAACCTGAACCTCGCCGGCGCGACGGATACCGTCGACGCCAACGCGGCCATGACGACCAAGGGCCTGACGGCCAGCAAGACCGTCAACGCCGTCAGGTTCTCCGGCGCGACGGCCCAGACCGTGGATGGGTCGGCTTTCACGACGCTCACGCTGACTTCCGGCGGGCTCTTGGCCACCGGCGCCGCCACCCATGCGCTGAGCGCCCCGGTCGTCGCCCTCGCCGCCGTCCAAGGCGTGTTCCATGCTGACACGGGTTCGACGCTTTCCATCTCCAGCGCCCTTACCGGTACGGCCGGACTGGTGAAGGAGGGTGCGGGCGTGGTAACCTTGGCGGCGCCCGCCAACAAGTCCGGACTCGCGGGCATCTCGGCTAACACGATCAGCGGTAATCTGACCATCTCTCGCGGCACCCTGCGGCTTGGCGCCGCCAACGCCTATTCGCCGGGACAGTTCCTCATCATGGCCGGTCCGGCCTCGTCGCTCGACCTCAACGGATTCAACCAGCAGTTCTCCGGCCTCCTGACGGAAACCGTCAATCCTGGCACAGGCGGCAGCATCACCAGCTCCAGCGGCACGGGCCAGCTCGTCATCAATCAGGACAATAACGCCCGCTCTTGGTCCGGTACGACGAGCGGCGCGGTCAACTTCGTCCGTTCCGGCCAGAACACGTTCACCGTTTCCGGCGCGAACGCGCATACGGGGACGACCTTGATCAACGGAAATACCACGGTGTTGCAGTCGGATGGCGCTTTCTCCGGCACCTCCTCCCTCGAGGTCAATTACGCCACGTTGAACCTTGATAACGATGCCGGCATCGGCGGCTCCGCCGATCGCATCGCCGATTCGGCCGCCATCACGTTCCGCGGTGCGAGCATGACTTATGCGGGTCGCCGGCAGGCCGCTTCGACCGAGACGCTCGGCGCCGTGTCGGTCGCCCAGGGTTACAGCGCGCTTACCGCGACGACTGGCGGCACGGGCCTTAACTCGGTCGACCTCACGCTGGCTTCCCTGTCTCGTCCAGCCGGCTCCGCCGCCACGATCAACATCTCTGGAACCAATCTCGGCACCATCGGTAGCAATTCCCGCGTCACGGTCGGCACGCTCAATGGCACGGCTGTTTCCGCCGCTTCCTACTCGGCGAACGGCAACGGGCTGACCAACAACCTGATCGGTCCTTGGGCCATCGTCGGCAACGAGTTCGCCACCTACGTCCCCGGCCTGGGCGTGGCGGCGCTCAATCAGACGGGCGCCGCGCAGTACGATCAGACGAACACCTTCGTCGGCGGCACCGCGACGAAGAACATCCGCCTGACTTCCTCGACGACCATCCCGACCGGCGGCAGCACGGTCAATTCGGTGACGATGACGGGCTCGAACATCGCGCTCAGCTTCACGAATGCCAGCGACGTCCTCAATCTCGTCAGCGGCGGCCTCATCGGTCCCAACAACAATCAGTCGATCGGCGCAGCGGTCGACTCCGGCCGCATCACCGTCGGCGGAGCCGCCCCCGCGGCGAACACCGACCTCTACCTTTACAACCGTTCGAACACCCTCACCGTCAACTCGCGACTGGTGGATAACGTCAACGGGTCTGGCTCGTCCCTCCGTGTCGTCCTGACCGCCTCCGGCGGCAGCATCAATCTCGTAAACACGGCCGCCAGCTATACCGGCGGCACCGTGATCAACGGTGGCACGGTCAACCTGCTGGCTTCGGCTACCGGCGTCACCGTCCCGCTGGCGACGACGGCGGCCAATGGCCTCATCGTGAACAACGCTACGGTGACCATGGGCAGCTCGACCAACACGGTCGCGGGCCAGATCGCCGCCGGCAACATCGTCACCATGAACGGCGTCAGCACGCTGAACCTTTTCGGCGATAATACCCTGGCCGGGCTGGTGCTGAACAATAACGGCGGCGGTTCGGGCAACCTGCAGGTCAACACCTTCAGCACCGCCACCGCCGCCGGCACCGGCGCGAACGGCGTCCTGACCATCGGCGCGGCCGGCATCACGGCGACCTCGTCGAATATCGCCAGCGCCACGCTCATCGCCGGACGCATCGATTTCGGAGCGTCATCGTCCACCGTCGACGTCGCGCCGATCGCCGCGAACGGAGTCGCCATCTCCCCTCTGTCCTCCGGATTGCAGCTGCAGGGCATCGTCGGCAGCGCCGGCGGGCTGACCAAGTCCGGCAACGGCGTGCTCCAGTTCAATGCGCAGGCCCACTATGCCGGACCGACCGCGGTCAACGCGGGGTCGATCCGCACCGGCGTGACCTATGGCGGCTCCCGTTATTCCGCGTTGACCCTCGCCGCCAACGCTTACCTCAACCTTAACGGCTCCACCACCGTGTGGGGGTCGCTGGCCGGCGCCGGCAAGGTGATGAACAGCAGCACCTCCGCGGCCACCTTGGTCATCGGATTGAACGGCGGCTCCACGGAATTCTCCGGCCAGCTGACGCGTTTCAACGACGCGACGGTCGGCGCCGTGGCCCTGCAGAAGGTCGGCGCGGGTCAGCTGACGATGTCTTCGGCCCAGGATTACAACACCGGGACGAACGGCGCGATCACGGTGAACGGAGGCACGCTACGCTACGTCGACGCCGGCGAGGCTTTCAACGGGACGGCCGCCTCGGGCGGCGGCACCTTCAACCTTAACGCCGGTGGCGTCATCGCGTTGGACAACTCCGGTACGTCGAACGTCAACAGCCGCCTGGGACTCGACGTCGCCGGCACGCTGGCGATCCAGGGGGGCAGGCTGACCATCGGAGGAAGCGCCTCGCCCTCGACCCCGACGACCGAGACCATCACCACGTTCAACGTCACCAACGGCGGCGGCCGCATCGAACTGACGCCGAACGTCGCCAACCCGCTGACCTTGGCGATCGGCACGCTGAATACGGCCAACGGCCACGGCGGACTCGTCATCGGTGGCATCACCGGCGCGGCTTCCGCGAACGGCGTCGCGAACCTGACCATCACGACGCCCAATCTCCTCGGCACCCAGGGCGCTGGCGCCAACGGCACCACGACCATGTCGGTCCGGCATGACATCCTCGCCGACGCCAGCGCCGCCGGCCTCGGTACGGGCTTCCTCGTCAAGGATTCCGCCACGAACAACTATCGCGCGCTTGCTTCCGGCGAACTCAACACCGTCGTCACCGCCTGGGCGGCCACGCAGAACGCCGGCCTCTCGGCCAGCCAGACCATCCTCGGTCAGACCACCGCGAATACGCTGACGATCAGCGGCACCGGTACGCTCGCGAGCGGCCTGAATGCCGCCACCTTCGGTTCTTATGGTCCGTCGGGCGGGCTGCTCACCCAGACCCTCTCGAACGCCTCGGCCACCTTGGTCTTGGCCGGCGCGACGGGCAACATCAACGTCGGCGCCTACCAGTCGGCCACCGTCGGCACGACGCCGTTCCTGCACGTCGTCGCGGGCGGCACGCTGAACATGAATGCCGCCTTGGCGATCGGCGGCACGGCCGGCATCGCGAAGCTCGATGGCGGTACGCTGAACCTCAACCGCCGCGCCTACTATACGGGCACGACGACGGTCGACGGCGGCACGCTCAACCTCGCTTCGGGCGCCGCCAACACGATCGTGGTCGTCCCGACTGCGACCAGCGCGACGGTGTCGGCGCTTTCCGTCAACGGCCTCGACGCGGTCATCAATCTCAGCAATCAGGCGCAGGCCTTCGGCACGCTGAACAGCATCAACCCGCTGCCTGGGCAGGGTGGTACCATCACGAATTCCGGCGGCTCGGTCGTCACTTTCACGACCTCGACGCAGGCTGCGTCCGGCACGTTCGCCGGCGCCATCACCGGCAACCTTGCTCTCACGAAGTCCGGCACGAACACCTTGACCCTGACCGGCGCGCAGACCTATGTCGGCGAAACCGTCGTCCGCGGCGGCGCCCTTGAGCTGCGCGATGCCGCCACCCTCGCGAGCACGGCCGGGCTCAAGCTTTTCTACGGCACCCTGAATTGGAATAACTTCGGCCACAATCCTTCTGGCGCGCCCTCGCCGGCCCGCCTCGCCGCGACCAATGCCGTCTCCATGCGCGGCGGCAACCTGACCGTAAACGGCGCCGGCTCCACCGATACCGTCATCACGCTGAACAGCGTCACGAGCGAAAGCGGCAACAACTTCCTCGGGGTCTATCCCTACGTCAACGAAGGCAGCACCGTGAAGGTCACTGGTGCGCAACGCCTCGAGCCGCACGGGGCTCACCGTCTCCGGATGGAGCGCGAACAACAGCAGCGGCAGCAATACTCTCGGCGCGCAAGGCCTGAACACGAACAGCAACGTCTTCATCTCGAAGCTGAACGGGGCCGCGTTCTCGGCGAGCAACCTGACCAACAACCTGATCGGGGGATGGGCGGTGGCCGATGGTTCGACCTTCGCCACTTACAGCAACGTCTTCGGACTGGTGGCGATGGGTAACACCTACGGTGGCTACTCGGCGCCGGCGTTTGACGGTGCCGACGTCTCCGGCACCACCACCTCGACCCAGAACATCAGCGACGGCACGACCACCCGCACGATGACGACCGGCGCCAAGGCCGCGTATTCGTGGCGTTTCACGCCCAGTTCGACCCAGACGGTCTCCTTCATCGCCGGCACCAGCCTCACGTTGGGCGTCGGCATCGTGACCAACGGCAGTTCTACCACCATCGCGGCCGCCGATGCCACCAACACGATCACGGGCTCGGGTTCGGAGCTTTATCTCTACGTCAATCAGAACACCTTGGCGATCCAGCCGGCTATTACCGGCTCGCTGGCCCTGATCACCAACGGCAGCAATACGGTCAGCCTCCGTCCGACGTATGCCAACAACACCTATTCCGGAGGAACGTTCGCCAACGCGGGCACGCTGAACCTGCAAGGCGCCGCGGGCCGCGTCTTCACCGCCCCGACCGTCGCCCAAGGCGTCTTCGGCGGAGCCACCATCCCGGCTACCTCCGCGGTCGTGACGATGACCAGCACGACCGGACTCGCTCCGGGCATGGTGCTGACGAACGCCAATTTCCCGGCAGGCACGACGGTTGTCTCCGTGGATAGCGCCACGCAGGTAACGTTGAGCACCGCCAGCACGAATGGCACCGATGCCACGGCACAGTCTCTGGTCGCGCCTTCCTCCGCGGTGGTCACCTTGCCCACGACCGCCGGTCTTTATGCGGGCATGGTGCTGACGAACGCCAATTACCCGGCGGGAACGACGATCGTTTCCGTCGACAGCGCCACCCAGGTCACCCTCAGCAACGCCAGCACGGCCACCTCCGCCCAGGCCGCGCAGCCGCTGGTCTCGACCCTTTCCTTCTACGCCGTGCCGGGAGACCTAACGGTCGATAACAGCACGGTTACCATGGGTACGACGCCGGGCCAGGTCGCCGAGTCGGCCAACCTTACCATCAAGGGCTCCGGAAGCTTCACGTTCGGCGCTTACACGACGGGCCCCTCCAGCTTCCTGCAGAGCGTCACCTTCCAGAACGATGGTGGCGGCGGCAATCCCACCTTCAGCCTGGGTACGCCGACCACGACGGCCGCCAAGGTCATCCTGACGTCCGCCACGCCGATCACCGCGACCAACGACAGCTATTCGACGACGCCTACGATCAGCGCCGGTTCGACGACCCTGGCGCTGCTGCAGTTCAGCAACGCCAACCCGGTCATCACCGTCAACCAAGGCCTCGCCGAGGTCGGGCTGAACATCTCGGCCACGATTTCCCAGCACGCGAGCATGGCTACCCTGACCAAGGCCGGTGCCGGCATCCTCGCCCTTTCGGCCACGGAGAGCACCTTCACGACCGGAGTGAATCTTTCCGCGGGCGGGCTGATGCTCGGAGCGAGCAGCACCGGTACGCCGGTGACCAAGGGCCCGCTCGGCACGGGCACGCTGACCATCGGGAACGGGACCTCTCTGCTGAGCGACGGAACGGCGCGCTCCGTCGCCAATGCCGTCACGGTCAACGGCGACTTCACCTTCGGCGGCGTCGTCGCGGGAAATAACGTTACGCTGGCTGGCGCAATCAACCTCGGCGCTGCCGGCCGCACCATCACGGTCTCCAGCCCCGCCGTCACCGCGACCCTCAGCGGCGCGCTCACGAGCATGGCTACCGGCACCGCGTTGACCAAGGCTGGGGCCGGCGTGCTTGTCCTTTCCTCGGCGGCCAATAGTCTCAACTCCGCCGGAGTGAGCGTCACGGGTGGCATCCTTAAGTATGGCGTCGCGGCTGCGATTCCTGCGACCAGCCCGATCGCCATCAGCGCCGGCGCCGGTCTCGACCTCGCGGGCTTCAACCTCGACCTTGTCGCCCAATCGGTCAGCGGCGGCGGCTTCATCACCAATTCCGCTTCCTCCACGTCCACGCTCCTGGCCGTTGGCACTTCGGCGTCCGACGTGACCTCGACGGCCGACTTGTCGCTGGGCATGGCCTTGGCCGACAACTATCTGGTCAGCAATTCCAGCAAGCTATCCCTGGTCAAGGGCGGGCTGGGAACGCTGACTTTCACCAATACGACAAGCGTGAATTACGGCGATGTGATCGTCGTCGCCGGCAAGGTGACCGGTGCGGCCGCCAACACATTCTCCCCGAACGCGACGATCGTGCTCGGCAACGCCTCGACGGCGTCCGCTGCGACGCCGACCGCCACGCTCGACGTGCTTTCCTTCGACCAGACGATCGGCGGTATCGCTACCGGAACGAACAACGCCGCGGCTTCGGCCGTCATCCGCATCGGCACTGGTCGCACGCTGACCACGACCGGCACGAACACGCTGGGCTCGAACGTCGCGGCTAACGACATCTCCAAGGTGAACTTCACCGACGGCGGCGCCTTCGTCGCGAACGGCGCGCTCTTCCAGGTCGGCGGCGCCACCGGCTCGACCAATTCCTCGACGCTCACGGTCGACATGACCGCGTTGGCCAGCTTTACGGTGAACGCCGGCGCCGCGGGCATCTTCCGTCTGGGGGAACAGACGGGCGGCACCAACGGCGGGGCGGCGACGATGATCCTGTCGCCGGCCAACACCATCACGGCGAACCTTATCGGCCTAGGAGATAACTCCGCCGGCACCGCCGTCCAGACTATCAAGCTCGGGTCGGGCACGAACATCCTGAACGCGAACACCATCTCCATCGGTTCTTCGCCGACGAACGGAAGCCGAGGATCCGGCAGCATGCTCTTCAATGGCGTGACCGGCACGATCAAGGTTCGCAGCCAAGCCGACACCGTCAACGGTCGCGCCAACTTCAATCTCGGATACGCCAACAACACGACGACTGCCTCCTCGATCACAGGCAATTTCGACGTCACCGGCCACTACGCCGACCTGCGCTTCGACGTCATGCAGCTCTCCGCCCGCCAAGGCACCGCGGGCGGCACGGCCACGGCTACCTTCCTCTTCGACACCGGCTCGCTAGATGCCAATGACCTGCTGCTCGGTTACAAGACGACCACCGGCGCCACCTCGACCGCGACGATGACCCTCGGCGGCACCGGCAGCTCGACGTTCAATTCCGCCACCAATCCGCTGCGTATTGGCGTGAACGCCGGCACCACGTCCACCGCTTCCGGCACCCTGAACGTCTCAGGTGGGACGGTGACCGTCGCAGCCAACGCCGGTATCGCGATCAGGCTGGGCGACGCCTCGGCTGCCGGCGGCGCGGCGGCAGGAACGCTGAACCTTACCGGCGGCACGCTGACGGTCGCGGGCGACATCATCCGCGGGACCCAGACCGGCACCAGCACCGCGGTGCTTAATCTGGACGGTGGTACGCTCGACATGGCCGGCAAGAACATCGGCGGAAATGGCGCGGCCACCAGTAACCTTACCACGACGACATTCGCCTCTGGCACCCTGAAGAATGTGCTCCAGATCAACAACGCCGGTACGTTGACCAAGTCGACCACGGGAACCTTGGTGCTCACGGGCACCAACAGTTACACTGGCACGACCACGGTCAGCGCAGGTGTCCTGAACCTGCAGAGCAACTCCGCGCTCGGTACCACGGCCGGGGGCACCTCGGTGACCTCCGGCGCCGCGTTGCAGCTGCAGGGCGGCATCACCATCGGCGCCGAGGCCTTGACCTTGAACGGCACCGGCATCTCCACGGACGGAGCCATGCGGAATATCAGCGGTGCTAACACCTGGCAGGGGACCGTCGCCCTTGGTTCGGCCAGCCGTATCAATTCGGACGCTGGCACGCTCGCACTCACCGCCGGCACCGGCATCACCGGTGCCACGTTCGCGCTTACGCTCGGGGGCGCGGGCAACGGGTCTATTTCCGGCCCGATTGCCACGACCACGGGTGCGGTGACCAAGGACGGCACCGGTGCTTGGACGCTTGCCGGGGCCAACACTTATTCCGGCGACACGTCCGTGACCAACGGGGTGCTTAACCTTAACGGCACTTGGACTTCGACCGGCTCCTTTAGCATCGGTTCGGGGACGAATGCCGCTTCGGCTTCCGTCGCTGGATCGTTCGTCACGGCCAACAACAAGAGCATCAACGTCGGCAATACGGCCGGCGCCACCGGCACCTCGATCCTGAACGTGCTGCCGGGCGCGGTGCTGACCGCGACCTACAATACCTCCGCGGGCGACCTCCAGGTCGGCGCGGTCGACGGCGCCGTCGCCGTCGTGAACCAAAGCGGGGGCACCGTGACCGCCGGCGGAAACTTCTATCTCGGCAAGTCCGCTACTTCGACGCCCAGCTACGGCTTCTATAACATCACCGGCGGCAGCTTGGTGGCGACAGGGGCCGTAGGTTCAACCGGACGTTTCCGTCTGGGCGCCGCGAACGGCTCAGGGATCGGCCTGCTTTATCTCAGCGGCGGCTCAGCTTCTTTCTCTGCGGGAAATAATGGATTTGATGTCGCCTCCTCGGCTTCGGCTGGAGCCAATGCTAATGCGATTAGCGTAGTCTATGTCTCCGGTTCCGGTGCGATCAGCGCCTCCACCCAGGCATTGAACGTGGCCCGCCAGTCCGCCGGCGGGACCGGCACCCAGTCGACCATCGGGCAGGTCACCATCGGTGGTGCCGGTAGCACGACTGCCACCGCATCGTTCGCCGACGTATCCATGGGAAGCACGACGAGCACCCAGCCTGGCTATGCATATGTCAACCTGCTGGCAGGCGGGACGCTCACGGCGGGATCCTTCGCCAAGAACAACTTCGGCGCCGCTTACCTTGCCTTCAATGGTGGTACATTGAACGTCGGGGCCACGGGCAAGTCGCTCGCCGCCCTCACCAGCGTCGTTTCCTACGCCGGCGGCGCGACGATCAATACCAACGGATTCGACTATGCGGCTTCCGCCGCCTTGGCCGCTCCGACGGGCTCGGGCGTCACCGCTATCGCGATCGCCGCGGGTGGTTCCAACTATGTCGGCGCTCCGGCCGTGGTGATCAGCGGCGGCTCGGGTTCAGGAGCGACGGCCATCGCGACCGTCAGCGGCGGCCAGGTCACGGGCATCGTCATCACGAGCCCCGGTTCGGGTTATGCGCCGGGCGACACACTGACGGTCGCGCTTTCGGGCGGTTACAGTACGACGACCAGCACTCCCGGAACCGCTGCGACCATCGGCACCATCACCCTTGCCGCGAACACTTCAGGCGGGCTGACCAAGACCGGCGCCGGCACGCTGACCCTCTCGGGCGCCAACACTTATACGGGAGTCACCCTGGTCTCGTCGGGAACGCTTGCGACCTCGGGCAACGGCCGCCTTCAGAACAACGTTTCTGGCTATGCCATCAGCTCGGGTGCCACGCTCAGCATCGGCGGCACTGAGACCCTTGATGCGCTTACGAACAACGGCACGATCAACCTCGTCGGCACGCTGACCACCGGCGCGAATTCCTTCACGCTCACCGGAACGACCAGCGGTGCAGGTGTGCTCAACAAGGCCGGTGCCGGCACCCTTACGCTTTCGAGCACCGGTACCTTCGGCCATGCCGGCGGCACTTCGGTCGCGGGTGGCAGCCTGACTTTCGCCGCCGCCAATCAGCTGGGCGGCCCGCTCTCGATCAGCGCCGGCACGATCGACCTCTCCACGTTCAATCAGTCCGTCGGAGCCCTGCAGGTCGCCGGCGGCACGGTCACTGGCACCACCGGCAAGCTGACGGCTACCAGCTTTGGACTCCAGGGTGGCACCATCTCCGCCATATTGACCGGTAGCGGTGCCCTCACCAAGACCACCGGTGGCACGGCTATCCTTTCCGGAGCCAATGATTACTCCGGCGCCACCACGATCTCGGCCGGCACGCTGCAGCTGGGCAACGGCGGCACGACGGGCTCGCTCGCCGCTGGCGACGTCACCAACAACGCGACCTTCGCCATCAGCCGCAGCGACGACCTGACCTTCGCCA
>RGES01000400.1 GCA_009917805.1 Verrucomicrobiota bacterium | reverse complement strand
CAAGTTCGGCGACGCCGCCTTCACCGACCTCACCGAGATCCGCGCGCGCCTCGCCCGCCCGAATCCGGAGCGTCCGTTCTTCCTGCGCTACGCGCTGCTCGCCGGCCTGACCGAGAAGGAGATCTTCGACCTGTCCAAGATCGACCCATGGTTCCTCCGCCAGCTCCGCCAGATCGCCCACGCCACCGGCCTCTCCCCGGCCGACGTCTACGCCCAGCGCAACGCCGCCGGCATCAAGACGACCTTCCGCCTCGTCGACACCTGCGCCGCGGAGTTCGAATCCTTCACCCCGTACTTCTACTCCTCCTACGGCGACGAGTCCGAGGTCCGTCCGTCCGCCAAGAAGAAGGTGATGATCCTTGGCGGCGGCCCGAACCGCATCGGCCAGGGCATCGAGTTCGACTACTGCTGCGTCCACGCCTCCTACGCGCTCCGCGCCGCGGGCTACGAGACGGTGATGGTGAATTCCAATCCCGAGACGGTCTCGACCGACTACGATACTTCCGACCGCCTCTACTTCGAGCCGCTCACGCTCGAAGACATCCTCGAGATCTACCGCACCGAGCAGTGCGTGGGCGCCATCGTCCAGTTCGGCGGCCAGACCCCGCTCAATCTCGCGGCCGACCTCGAAGCCCACGGCGTCACGGTCGTCGGCACCTCGCCCGCGAGCATCGCGCTCGCCGAGGACCGCCAGCAGTTCAAGGACATCCTCATCGAGCTCGGCATCCGCCAGCCGGTCAACAAGACCGCCCTCTCGGCCGAAGAAGCCTACCAGGCCGCCGAAGAGATCGGCTTCCCGGTCCTCCTCCGTCCGTCCTTCGTCCTCGGCGGACGCGGCATGTTCATCGTCTACGGCATGGATGAGCTGAAGTCCGTCGTCCGCGAGGCCTTCGACGTCGCCCCGGGCAAGCCGGTGCTGCTCGACAAGTTCCTCGAAGACGCGATCGAGCTCGACGTCGACGCAATCTCCGACGGCGAGACCACCGTCATCGGCGGCATGCTCGAGCACGTCGAGCACGCGGGCGTGCACTCCGGCGACGCCGGCATGGTGCTGCCTCCGCACACGCTTTCGCCGGCCCTCGTCGACGAGGTCCGTCGCATCACCCACTCCCTCGCCAAGCGCCTGAAGGTCGTCGGCCTGATGAACATCCAGTTCGCGATCAAGGACGGCATCGTCTTCATGCTCGAGGTCAACCCGCGCGCCTCGCGCACGATCCCGTTCGTGTCGAAGGCCATCGGCGTGCCGCTGGCGAAGCTCGCTTCGCTCTGCATGCTCGGCGCCAAGCTCAAGGACCTCGGCTTCACCCGCGAGATCCGTCCGCCCTATTGGTCCGTCAAGGAATCCGTCTTCCCGTTCAGCCGCTTCCCCGGCGCACCGGTCGCGCTCTCGCCCGAGATGCGCTCCACCGGCGAGGTGATGGGTTGCGACGACGACCTCGGCATGGCCTACGCCAAGGCGCAGATGGCCGCGCAGCCCGCGCTGCCCGTCGCCGGCAACGCC
>RGES01000399.1 GCA_009917805.1 Verrucomicrobiota bacterium | reverse complement strand
CGAACCTACCGCCATGTCCTCGGCGCCCCTGACCGTCAGCGAACTCTCCGACGTCCTCAAGGGCACGGTGAATCGCATCGGGACGGTCGAAGTCGTCGGCGAGATCTCCGGCTACAAGCACTACTCCTCGGGACATCACTACTTCTCGATCAAGGACAGCGGCGCCACGCTCGCCTGCGTGCTCCTCAGCTACCAGGCCCGCTGGGTGAAGTTCCCGCTGGGCGACGGCGTGAAGGTCATCGTCAAGGCCAAGGCCGACATCTACGCGCCTTCCGGTAAGCTCTCGCTGATGGTCGACTCGATGAAGCCGGCCGGCGAAGGCGACCTGTTCCAGAAGTTCAAGGAGCTGCAGGAGAAACTGAAGGCCGAAGGGCTGTTCGACGAAGCGAACAAGCGCCCCCTGCCGGACTTCCCCAAGGTCGTCGCGTTCGTCACCTCCGAAAGCGGCGCGGTCTGGCACGACTTCACGGAAGTGCTCAAGACGCGCGGCTGGAGCGGCACGGCCTGGCTCGTGCCGGCGCGCGTGCAGGGCGACACCTGTCCCGGCTCGGTGACCCACGGCCTCAAGCTCGCCAACGCCATCCCCGGCATCGACCTCATCGTGGTCGGCCGCGGCGGAGGCTCGATGGAAGACCTCTGGGGCTTCAACGACGAAGGCCTCGTGCGCGCCGTCCGCGCGAGCAAGACGCCGGTCATCTCGGCCGTCGGCCACCAGACCGACTTCACGTTGTGCGACTTCGCGGCCGACAAGCGCGCGGAGACCCCGACCGCCGCGGCCGAACTCATCGTCTCCGGCCAGATCAAGCTGCGCGAAAAACTCAAGCTGCTGGCCGCCGAACTCGCCCGCCTGCTCGGCCGCCGTGTCCTGCCTCGGGTAGGGCCGAGCATCCCTGCTCGGCCGCGGCCGACCAAGGATGGTCGGCCCTACCTCAGTAGGTAAAAGGCCAATCATCTGCATTGGCGCATAAACCCGCCCTCACGGGGTTATTCCGGACGTATCGACATTTTTCCGCGACCTCGTGCTCCCCTCTTAACCGATGATCAAAGAAGCCTTTCTGCCAGCTGATGCCTGCATGCCTAGCCAGGTGTTGTTTCAAGCCTGCAACAGACCTCGGCATGCCTTTGCGATGATCGAACTGTGCAACGATGTGCAGATGATCAGGCATCAGCACGCTGACCACGGGTTTCATCAGTCCCTTGGCTTCATAGAATGCCAGCGCTCCACGATAAACCGCGGCTGTCACCGGACTGGCCAGCTGATTGCGCCCCCGAGGCTGACAGCAAATCGTGACGAACCACTTATCTTTCTCATCAACCCAGGACGGAATGGCGTGATGAAGGTGTCCACGGACGGGCAGAGACATGAGCGCACCTTGATTCAACCTGTCACTTTACCAAAACCGGAGAGCCATCAGCCTACGCATAGGGTTAAGACACTAACGGCCAACCAAGGATGGTTGGCCCTACCAACAACCTGTCTCGGGTAGGGCCGAGCATCCCTGCTCGGCCGC
>RGES01000398.1 GCA_009917805.1 Verrucomicrobiota bacterium | reverse complement strand
CCGATGTCGGCCGCCCTCGTGCCGCTCGAGATCAAGACGGCGCTGCAGAAGCATTTCGGACTCTGATCCATGGAGCCGGCCGCCACGAAGAAGCCTTGGGCGGTATTCCTCGGCGTGCTGCTTGGCCTCTTGTTCGTCTCGGCGCTGGGGTTGCAGAATCCGCCTCTTTTCCGTCCGCTGGGGTTGCCGCAGCCGCTGCATGCGGACGAAGCCGTCCAATGGTCGTTGGCCAAGGAGCTCTCCGAAGGCGTGCCCTACAGCACGAACGCGGATCGTTTCCATGGTCCGACGCTCGCCCTCTCGCTGAACGCGGCCGCGAAGCTCACCGGTAAGTCGTTCACGGAAATGTCCGAGAGCGACCTCCGGAGCGTCGCCGGATGCTATCTCCTCTTGCTCTCGCTTGCGGTCTTGGCTTTGCCGGGCGTGCCCCTGTGGCCGCGCCTCACCGCCGCGGCCTTCTGTTTCCTCATCGGAGGAGGTGCGCCGTTCGGATTCTATTTCGTTCAGGAGGTCCTCTTGGTCGCCGGTCTGGCTTGGGGCGTCGTGCTGTGGCTCCGCTCCGAGGCGACCGACTCGCCCCAGGGGCGAGGCCTCTGGCGTCTGCTTTCCGGTCTCGGTTTCGGCTTCTCCCTGGCCTGCAAGGTGACCGCCGCGGCCTACCTCCTCTTCTTCTTCGTCGCCTTGATGGTCGTCCGACGCCCGTGGGCCGACCGACATCTGCCCGGCTTCCTGCTGGGCTTGGTCGGCTCCTGGGTGATGTTCCAGAGCGTCGGCTTCACCGATGTCCACGGGCTGCTCACCTGGTGGCAACAGCTCGCCCGCTCGTTCGGCGTCGCAAGCGGACGCTCCGAGGACACGCTGACGGCGGTCAGTTACTGGCCGTGGATCTGGGCCGCGCTCTGGCTGACGGAGTTTTCCCTGCAACGGTACCTGCGCGAGCGCTTTGTGCCGTTCCGCGCTAGCGCAGCCGACTTCATCTTGGTTTTCGTCGGCCTGATCTTCGCCTTCCACCTGGTCCTGCCCTACAAGACGCCTTGGCTCCTTTACGGCGTCATGGCCTTGCCCTTGGTGCTTTTGTTGCCAGCGCAATTAGGCGGAGGGTGGCGGAAAGACAGCCTGTTGCTGATCGGTCTGATGGTTTCCGCGGCCTATGCCGCCGGCGACTTCGCCGACCATTCGAAGACGGACCGGATGTCCCTGCGGGTTTTCCGCGAGCGTGTGGAGGACTTGAGCGACGCCTACAAGGAGGGTAAGTTCTACATCGCCGTCGAAGGCGGGCACTACTGGCCGCTGCCCTATTACCTGCGCAAGTATCCGGTCGGGTATGGTGATTTCCCGCAGGCCGCCAAGGCGCCGTTGCGGCTGATTCCGGCGACGGACGCCAGCGAGCCGGTCGTCCCGGGCTATGCCGTCAGCAGCCTGACGCTCCGCGAAGGCGGGGACCGTTATTGGGTGCTGGTTGCCAAACGCTACGAAAGCATTTTCATCGGCAAGTAAGCCATGGAAGACAACCCGAT
>RGES01000397.1 GCA_009917805.1 Verrucomicrobiota bacterium | reverse complement strand
CAGATGGACCTCTTCGACCCCAAGCCGATGCTCACGAAGTGGCACGGCCAGAAATTCCCGGGCGACAACCTCAAGTATGACAACGTCGCCCAGGCTTCCCCCAAGGTCCTCGGGTCGTTCTGGAAGTTCTCCCGGCACGGCAAGTGCGGGATGGAACTGAGCGAACTCCTCCCGCAGCTCGGCACGGTCGCCGACGACATCTGCCTGATCCGCTCGATGAAGTCGGGCGTGAATAATCACCTGCAAGGCATGCTGGCGATGCAGACCGGACGCATCACCTCGGGCAATCCGACCATGGGCGCCTGGGTGACCTACGCGCTCGGCAGCGAGACCAAGGACCTGCCCGCCTACGTGGTCATGGGCCACCCCTCCGGCCTGCCGACCTTCGCCAACCAGCATTGGTCCAACGGCTGGCTGCCTTCGATCTACCAAGGCACGTTCGTCCGCGCCACGGCGCCGCATATTCTCAACCTCGACCCTCCGGCCGCGCTGCAAGGCAAGCCGCAGGAACGTCAGATGGAGCTCCTACGCGCGATGAACGCCGAGCACGCCGCCAACCACCCCGGCGAGACCGACCTCCAGGCGCGCATCCAGAGTTACGAACTCGCCGGCCGGATGCAGCTGGCCGCCAAGGAGGCCTTCGACATCTCTTCCGAGCCCAAGCACGTGCTCGAACTCTACGGCGTCGGGCGCAAGGAGTGCGACGATTACGCGCGCCGCTGCCTGATCGCCCGTCGCCTCGTGGAACGCGGCGTGCGCTACGTGCAGGTCCTCAACCAAGGCCAGAGCTGGGACAGCCACGGCTCGATCAAATCCGCCCTGCCCACCCTTTGCGCCGCGACCGACCGTCCCAGCGCCGCTCTCGTGGCCGATCTCAAGCAACGCGGCCTGCTCGACAGCACGATCGTGCATTGGGGCGGCGAGATGGGCCGTCTGCCGGTCCTCCAGAACGACGCCGGCGAAGCCAAGTGGGGCCGCGACCATAACACCCACGGCTTCAGCCAGTGGGTCGCCGGCGGAGGCTTCAAGGGCGGCCTAGCCTACGGCGAGACCGACGAATGGGGCCACCATGCCGTCAAGGACGTCGTCAACCATTACGACTGGCATGCCACCATGCTCGACTGTTTCGGCTTCGACCACGACAAGCTCGTCTACAAGCGCAACGGCGCCGCGCTGGCCCTCACGAACAACCAGCCCGCCCGGGTCGTCCGCGAGATCCTGGCGTAAGCCCGATCCGCAACTATCCGCCGCCGGCAGGGTTCTACCGGTCGACCCCGATGCACGAAGAATCTCCCCTGCGCCGACGCGAACTGCTTCGCCTTTTCGCCTTAGCCGCGGGCGGACTCGCGTTAGGCCGGACGCTGCCAGCTTTCGCCGCCGCCAAACCGGAAGCTTCCAAGAAAGCGGCCGAGGCGCGCAAATTCACCAACAAGGTCGTCTGGGACTTCGAAGGGTGCATGGATCACCCGAGGTCTCAGCGCGTCCAGCCCTTCGTCCATGAAGGCCAGGTCTATGCGGTG
>RGES01000396.1 GCA_009917805.1 Verrucomicrobiota bacterium | reverse complement strand
GGTGGTGGAATGGCAGACACACCAGATTTAGGTTCTGGCGCCGCAAGGTGTGCGGGTTCGACCCCCGCCCCGAGCACCCTGTTCTTCGTGGGCGAAGCGCGCCGCGCTTCGCCGCGCGAGGATCTGCTGGCACGGGGAACTGCTGCGAAGCAAGAGGACTGGAAGACTGGGTCGATGAAGGATGTAACTCCAAGGGGAAGCCGTGAAGGTTGCTGCGACCATCCGGCCAAAAGCTAATCCTATTGGGCGGACTTCAGGGAGTCCTTGTAGGCTCTCACCTTGTCGTCGATTTCCTTCTGCAAAGCGCTCAACCGCTGCTGCCCGCGCCGCTTGTCCTCCGGCGAGATCTCCTGACCGAGGAGATATAGACCCCGTCGGGCGTCCTGGGCGTCCTGTCTGCCGGACATGCTGCGCAGGCTCCAATAGGCGTACGCTTCGGCCAGGTCTTTCTTCACGCCCAAGCCCTCCGCATAGCAAAGGCCCACGCTATAGAGATATCCCATGTTCCCCTGCTCGACCATGCCCATGTAATCAGCAAAAAGCTGCCCATAGGTAAGCTGATGGACGGAAGGAGCCCCCCTTGGCCCGGACTTCGCATCAAGTTTTTCCTGCAGTTCAGTCGTTCGCAGCCGGCCGCGCGCAAGGATCTCGGGGGTGATTTCCTTTTCAGCCTCCAGGGACTGGAGGACGTAACGCGCATCTACGCGGTCGGACATGCCGCGGAGGTTCCAATAGGCATACGCCTCGACCGGATCCTTGGCGACACCGCGGCCATACCAGTAGCAAAGCCCCAGGCTGTAGATCGCGCCGCCGTCACCCTTCTCGGCCCGCTTCAGGTAATCCTCGAAAGCTTGCTGATCGGTGAGCCCCTTGGCTTCAGCGGATGAAAAAGACGTCAAGAGGACCAGCCAGAGAACGAACCGCCGGAAACGGGAAACGAGGAGGGGCATAAGAATAATCTAAGCAAGCGAAGCCGGCGGTCAATGCGGCCGTCCCGTCGTGCCGTGAAGATTTCACCCTAAGGCCCGCGGCCCAGACGCCGCAAGGTGTGCGGATTCGACCCCGCCCCGAGCATCCTGTTCTTCGCGGGTGAAGCGCGCCTCCACTCTTGCCCATGTCCTGCCCTTCCCCACGCTGGGCGTATGTTCGCGTGGCTTCGTTCCCTCTTCGCCCCGAAGACGCCCGCGCCTGACTTCAGCCAGGCGCCGGCCGAGCCCGTCCCGTCGGAACGCGCGCCCTCGACCCGCCCCGCCAATCAGCAGGGCTGGATCGGGGTGGATCTCGACGGCACGCTGGCCGAGGCGACGCCCTGGCAGGGGATGAGCCACATCGGGCCGCCCGTGCCGCTGATGATGCGCCGCGTCCAGCAGTGGCTCGGCAAAGGGCTCCGTGTGAAGATCATGACAGCCCGAGCCGGCGACCCCGAAGGCCTCGCGGCCACGCAGGCTTGGCTCAAGGCCCACGGCCTCCCGGAACTCGAGGTCACCGACAAGAAAGACTTCGGGATGATCGAGCTCTGGGAC
>RGES01000395.1 GCA_009917805.1 Verrucomicrobiota bacterium | reverse complement strand
GCGCCGGCGCCGGCTTTCTCCAGGTCTTCGAGGGAGCGGACGGAGACGATCTGCGTGCGTCCGTCGACCTTGTCGATGATCGTGCCGGCCTTGAGCGTCTCGGCCAGGGCCGGGTCATCGGGCGAGATGCCCAGCACCATCAGCTGGTCGCGGACGGCGGCGGGATCGCGGGTGAGGAGGTCTTGCGTGGCCGGGAGGACGATGAGCTGGTGGCGGTTCTTCTCTTCGCCGTAGGCGATGATGCTCACCGGGTTCACCGTGGTATTCAGCTGGGGCGTGATGACGACCTTGAGGCTGACGCCGCCTTCGCGCTCGACGAGCAGCGTCCGGGGCTTGGCACCGCCCTTGCGGAGCAGTTCTCGGAACTCGACCGTGTTGTTGAGCGGCTGGCCGTCGATGGAAAGGATGCGGTCGCCGGCCTTCAGGCCGGCCTTCGCGGCCGGCGAATTCGAGGCCGGCTCGCCGATGATGACCTCGGTGCGGGGCTGCAGGCCGGCCATGCGGACCTTGTCTCCGGACTTGGAGTTCAGCTCGATGCGGGCCGGCTGGACGACGAACTCGAGTTCCTTGCCGTCGCGCTCGACCTTGAAGGTGGCGGTCGGGTTGCCCTGCGAGTCCTTGCGGTTGCCGAGCATCACCGCCTCGGTGATCTGGTTGAAGTTCGCGACCGGGTTGTCGTCGACGGCGAGGACCTTGTCGCCGGAGCGCAGGCCGGCCTTGTAGGCCGGACCCGCGACCGTGTTGCCGAGGCCGAGTTCCGCGAGGTGGCCGGAGCTGGTGACGAGCTGCTCGGGGACGTAGCCGATGACGGTGGTGGAGGTACCTTCGGCGACCGGCATGCCGGTGAACCAGAGGATGAACGCGAGCACGAAGGCGAAGATGACGTTGAAGACCGCGCCCATGACCGAGACGATCATCTTGTCGGCGTAGGAGATCTTCGGGAGCTTCTCGGCCTCCTCGCTGCTGGCGCCCTCGATGCCTTCCATCTCGGCGAGCTGGGGCAGGGCGACGTAGCCGCCGAGCGGGATGATCGAGACGCGGTAGTCGACGCCGTCCTTGCCGGTCCAGCCGAAGAGGCGCGGGCCGAAGCCGATCGAGAAGCGCTCGATCTTCAGGCCGCGCTTACGGGCGGCGAGGAAGTGGCCGAGCTCGTGGACGAAGATCGAGCCGCCGAAGAAGATGGCGACGAGGGCGATGCCCTTGAAGGAGCTGAGCAGGTCGCCGAAAGAAAGGTTATCCATGGAAAGGGAAGAAAGGGGTTATCTCAACGGGCGAGGCCCAGGGCGAGCCTGGACGCGACGACGCGGGTTTCGGCGTCGGCGACGAGGACTTCGTCCAAGGAGGCCGGTTCGCGGGCGGAAACCGACGCCAGGGTGCGTCCGACGAGTTCGGCGATGCCGGTGAAGGGGAGCTTGCCGGCCACGAAGGCGGCCACGGCCACCTCGTTGGCCGCGTTGAAGATGGCTGGGGCGGTGCCGCCGGTGGTGGCCGCCGCGCGGGCCAGGCCGAGGCAAGGGTAGCGGGCCGGG
>RGES01000394.1 GCA_009917805.1 Verrucomicrobiota bacterium | reverse complement strand
GGTCCGTCAGCACGCGCATGTTCTGCATGATCACTTCCGGGTTCGGGAACACCGACTTGCGGATGCGCTGCACGATGAAGCGCTGTTCGGAGAAGGTCGTCCGGAAGATCGCCAGATAGGTGTCGTTGACGTTGCCCGAGCCGTAGGGCTCGACGGTCACGAGCCTTCCCTGGACGTCGAACTGGCGGGCGATTATGGCGGCTCGCATGGGGCTTTCGGGCTAATTTGCGGTTAGTTTCGGGGCTGGCGAGGGCATTCCCGCGTCGCCAAGGCTTGATTTCCGCCCGGGGCTCCTCATGTTCATCGTTCCTCTGCGCCGCCACCTTAGCTCAGCTGGTAGAGCATCTCATTCGTAATGAGAATGTCGCCGGTTCAAATCCGGCAGGTGGCTCCAGCGCAGGGGGCATTTTCGTCCGTCCGTTTGCCCGTCCGGACTTTTCCTCCAACCTTCCCGCCATGAGTCGCGCCGACCATCCGCCCCGCAGCCGGGATCTCTCCCGCCGCTACGACCGGAATTTCCGGGCCGATGACGCTTATCGCGCCACGTTGCCGGACATGCAGAACAAGGACGCCTCCCTGATCCAGGGAGCCAACGTCCCGATCCAGCACGTCGGCATCTCGGGCTTCCGCCTGCCGATGCTCGTTGCCACCCGCGACGGCAAGCCGATCTCGCTCGAGTGCACGGTCACCGGCTCGGTGTCCCTCGCGGCAGACCGCAAGGGCATCAACATGTCCCGCATCATGCGGACGTTCTACGAGTTCAAGGACCGCGTGCTCTCGCACGAGCTCCTCGAGGAGGTCCTCATCCGCTACAAGAAGGACCTCGATTGCAGCCGCGCCCGCATCATGGTCGAGCTGCGCTATCCCATCCTGCAGAAGTCCCTGCGTTCGGGCCTCGAAGGCTGGCAGTATTACCGCGCGACGCTCGAAGGCACGATCGACGACCTCGACCGCCTCCGCCGCTACGTCCATTTCGATTTCGTCTATTCGTCCGCCTGCCCTTGCTCCGCCGAGCTCACCGAGCATGCCCGCGAAGAGCGTTCCGCCTACGGCATCCCGCACTCGCAGCGCTCCAAGGCCCGCGTGGTCGCCGAGGTCGCCCCGGGCCGCTCGCTCTTCATCGAGGACATGAAGGACCTCTGCCTGAAGGGCCTCCAGACCGAGACCCAGGTCATGGTGAAGCGCGAGGACGAGCAGGCCTTCGCCGAACTCAACGGCGCCTATTCCAAGTTCGTCGAGGACGCCGCCCGCGTCGTCTACGAGCAGTTCGACGCCGACGCCCGGGTGCGCGACTTCGTCATCGCCTGCTCGCACCTCGAATCCCTGCATTCCCATGACGCCGTCTCGGTG
Organism: Verrucomicrobiota bacterium; assembly: GCA_009917805.1. Classification (GTDB taxonomy): domain Bacteria; phylum Verrucomicrobiota; class Verrucomicrobiia; order Opitutales; family UBA953; genus UBA953. Next base: position 180 of record RGES01000394.1, on the reverse strand, counting down.
ATCAACAAGGGCATGCCGAGCGGCCTTTCGGCCGATTTCAGCAATTTCAGAGACCTGATCTGCTAGTCGGCTGACGGCTTGCCCATCCGTGGTGGCCGTCATACGGTCACTTTCATGAGGGGGTAGCTCAGCTGGATCCAGAGCAGCAGCCTTCTAAGCCGCCGGTCGCGGGTTCGAGTC
>RGES01000393.1 GCA_009917805.1 Verrucomicrobiota bacterium | reverse complement strand
GCAGATCCCTTGTTCGCCGTGAAGCGTACCGCGATGTTCTTGGCGCCTGCCTTCTCGACGACGATCGGCACGAGCAGACGTCCGCCGGCTTTCTGGATCGTGGCTGCGCCGACGCCGCCGCGATCGCCGACGGAGATTTCCGGCGACTCCGTGTAGGCGGTCTTGAGATGGAGGAGCGGGATCGCGGTCGCCTTGGCCTTGGCGTCGGTAGCGCAGGTGAAGCGATAGCCATGCAGCTTGAGCGGTCCTTTGCGATCCTTGGCCTCAAGCTGGAGGAAAGTCGGAATTTCGGCCAGGGCTTTGAAGCCGCCGAGGGTCACCCACTCCGGCTTGCCCGTGCCTTCGACCTTCCCGGAGGCCGTGAACGCCTTGCCGGCGATCTTGCCCGTCAGCGTCGCCGACTTGCCGGCGGGCATCGAGACCAGTGCTTCGGCCGACCAGTCGCCTTTCTCTGCGAAGGTGACGAAAGCGAAGACGCCTTTGTCGCCGTTGAATTCGGCGACGACCTTGCCCTCGGCCTCGGCGAACTTCGCGCCGAAGCGGCTGGGGTTGGTGGATTCCAGGCCCACCTCGTTGGCCGCCGCGCCCTCCGCAGAAGGAGTGCACGATGAATCGTGCCCCTACCTCCGGCCGCCCTGCGGCGGCCTTTGCCTCACCCTGAACTCAATACTCCATACTCGATACTCTCTTAACATTTCCTTCATCGAAAAGTAACTCTACGTATCTTCCCATCGGCGAAGCAGATGATTTAATTGTATGTACGGAAGCGCAGAGGGCTCCGTACCAACCCAATAAAAACAACATGAATCCTCGCATCATCGCTCTGCTGGCGGTGCTCGCTTCGGCCGAACAGGCTTTGGCGGGCGATCCGGCCAACCTCGCCGGTCACCCCGGCAAGACTCCCGCGGTCCGCGCCCACAAGCCCGGCCACGCCGGTGACAACCGCCCCTACGTTCCCTCCATCCTCACGCAGTTCGGGGATCCGTTGCCTGGCCTCACGGTCGAGCAGCTGAACCTCTTCCTCGACGGCAAGGACGACTTCGAGAAGACCGAAGACGTCGCCGGCGGGCTCGGCCCGATCTTCAATCGCGACTCGTGCGTCGCCTGTCACTCGTCGCCGGCCAGCGGCGGCGCGAGCGCGATCAACGTGACGCGCTTCGGCATGACGGTGAACGGCAAGTTCGATTCGCTCGATTCCCTCGGCGGTTCGCTCCTGCAGGAGAACGCCATCACGCCCGAAGCCCAGGAATTCGTGCCTTCGATCGCCAACGTGGTCATCCAGCGCAACTCGACCCCGCTCTTCGGGCTCGGCCTGATCGACGCCATCCCGGATTCGGAGATCGTCCGCAACGCGAGGGCTTACCCCAATGAGCGCATCAAGGGACGCGTGGGTTGGGTGACCGACGTCGTCAGCGGCAAGCGCATGGCGGGCCGCTTCGGCTGGAAGGCCCAGCAGGCCACGGTGCTCGGCTTCGCGGCCGACGCCTACCGGAACGAGATGGGCGTGACCAATCGCTACTTCCCCACGGA
>RGES01000392.1 GCA_009917805.1 Verrucomicrobiota bacterium | reverse complement strand
TTGTTGTCGCCCATGGTGAATTCGCCGCCGGGAATCCAGGTCATGCCGGCGGTGGGGGCCGGGGCCGGGGACTTCCGGAGGGTCAGGACGACGAAGGGTGTCACGATCAGGATGGCGGCGGTCAGGACGATCCATCTCTTCGCCTTGGAGGCTTGCTGCTGGCTGTCGCTGGTTTCTCTCATGGGGTTGGTCTTTTTCTAGGCTTGGCCCGACCGAGGGCGAACCTTTTGCGGGGGCGGCACGGATATCGCCTCGCCCAGCGGCCCTTTTTTACCTTATCCAGACGCAGCATGAGTTCGTCCCAAGAAGAAGTCCTCCAGATTTTCCGCGATTCCAAGGCCTTGCTGACCGGCCATTTCGTCCTGCGCTCCGGCCTGCATAGCGGCCATTTCTTCCAGTGCGCCCAGGTCTGCCAGCACATGGACAAGGTCACCCGGCTGATCGAACTGCTCCGTCCGAAGCTCGCCGCCCATCCTTGCGACACCGTGCTCGCCCCGGCGATGGGCGGACTCGTCGTCGGCCAGGAGATCGCCCGCCAGCTCGGCGTCCGTTTCGTCTTCGCCGAAAAGGAAAACGACAAGCTCGTCCTGCGCCGTAATTTCACCTTCCGTCCGGGTGAGCGCGTCATCGTCGCCGAAGACGTCGTCACCCGCGGCGGCCGCGCCCAGGAGTGCCTCGACATCCTCAAGGCGAACGGCGCCACGGCCGTGGCCGTCGCTTCGCTTGTCGATCGCTCCGCCGGCCAGACCAAGTTCAGCGTGCCGTTCATCTCGTTGCTCGAGCTGAATTTCCCCACCTACGCCGCCGACGCCGTTCCGGCGGACCTCGCGAAGATCCCGGCCACCAAGCCGGGTTCGTAAGGGCCGGCGGGGCAGGGTGCCCTCCGGCTTCGGTTTCGAGCCTGAAAACCCCTTATTAAGGGCTTGGGGACGCCTTGTGCCTTGCACACCGGCGGTCCGTTCCCTACGCCAAACCACTCACTTTCCATGGATCGCAAGAACTTCTTCCTGGGTATGGCCTGCATCGTCGGCGCCTTCGCCCTTTTCTTCCTGACCAAGCCTGCGGCTAAGCCCGCCGGAGCCCCGGCCCCCGCTGCCCAGGTCGCGCCCGCGTCGGCGACGCCGACCGCGCTCAACGCCAAGGCGAACACCTCCTTGGCTCCTTCCGCCCAGTCCGCCAAGCCGATCGCCCGCGCCGAGGCCAAGAGCTTCGTCATCGAGAACGAGCTCATCAAGGTGACGCTTTCCAGCCGCGGCGGCGCGATCTCGAAGATCGAGCTCAAGAAGGAGTTCGCCGACGTCTCGAAGAAGGGCATCGTGACCTTCAACGCCGGCAACGATGAGTCGGCCCTCGCGCTCGCCGTAAAGAACCCGGCGACCGGCAAGCTGGAGGCCGTCCTGTCCGAATTCGTCGCCCAGCCCGGCGCCTCGGCCAACGCCATCACGTTGGTCGGCTCGCTCGATGGCGCCCGCGTCGAACGCACCTTCTCCTTCGTCGCCCCCAAGGCCGGCGAGACGACCGAAGCCTACT
>RGES01000391.1 GCA_009917805.1 Verrucomicrobiota bacterium | reverse complement strand
CCTGATGGGGGTCGGCGGCGAGCTCGTAGAGTTCCTCGCGCGGGCGGGTGGGGCTGAAGAGCAGCTGCTCGGACAGCGTCGGCAGCTGGCCGGCGGCATGCAGCTCACGGAGCTTCTGGACGATCTGCTTGCCGTCCTTGTAGGCGCAGGGCTGGAGGTGCGGGCGCTCCGGGTGGTAGTTGCGGACGTAGATGAACTTCTCCGTGCGCAGGCTGCGGATCTTCTCCGTGGTCTCGTCGCAACGGTCGCGGGCGGAGTAGGCTTCGGAGCGGAGGGCGTAGGAAGACGAAAGGATGTCCTTGCCTTGCATCCATCCAGGCACCCCGAGGCCGGCCGCGGCCAGCGAGACCGCCGCGAGGTCGATCTGTTCGACCAGGTCCGTCCGGAGCTGTCCGGCGGGCAGGCCGGGGCCGCGCATCACCAGTGGGATGTGCGTGCCTTCCTCGTAGAGGAACTGCTTACCGCGCGCATGGCTGATGCCGTGATCGGTCATGAAGATGATCAGCGTATCGGCGAGCAGGCCTTCCTTCTCCAGCCGGTCGCGGACCCGGCCGACGTGCAGGTCGGTCAGGCGGACGGAATCCAGGTAGTCGGCCCAGTCCTGCAGCAGCACCGGGTCGCGAGGATAGTAAGGGGGCAGGGTGACTTTCGCGGGGTCGGTGCCGGCGCCCAGCTCCTTCTTGACCCTTTCGCGGAACTGGACACGGGCGGCCTCCGGTCCTTCGCGGAGCTTGCCGCCATGGAGCTGGACCTGCATGAAGAAAGGCTGACCGGCCTTGCGTCCTGCCCAGTCGTGCGAGTCGTAGATCGAGGGGTCCCACTCGAAGTTATAGTCCGTCTTGCCGAGGCGCGAGCCGCCCGCGTTCTTGGCCTTCTTGCCTTTGGCTGCCCCGAAAGGCAGTCCGCGGAAATCCAGGTCCGGCAGGCCGCTGCCGATGCAGGTGAAATAGCCGGCCTGCTGGAAGAGCTTAGGCGTCGGGGTGACTTCGGGGGGGAGGTTGATCTTCAGTTCCCCGCGCCCGCTGCGATGGTGGTGGGCTCCGATGGTGGTCTGATACATCCCTGTGACCAAGGCCGAGCGGCAGGGCGAGCAGACGGGCGCGGTCACGTAGGCGCGGCTGAGAGCAGGCAGAGCAGGGGGCGCATCGGGGTAGGGATAAGTTGGGCGCAATTCGCAGCGGGTGCAAAAACAATGGGGTCAGACCCCATTAATAGGGTCTGACCCCATCGTGGGGAAGAGTCGGGGCGGCTTACTTCTGGGTGAAGACGAAGACGCCGTGCTTGTTCGCGATGACGATGTCGGGCTTGTTGTCCTGGTTCACCTTGCCGGTGAAGAACTGGGTGCCGACGCCGCTGTCGTTGTCGATGCGGCGGGGGACGTAGCTGACGCCGCCTTTGCCGTCGCGGTTGAGTTCGAACCAATAAAGGACCGGCTCGGCGTTGGGTTCGTCGTCGCCCTTGATGCCGTGGGCCCAGCGGCGCTTGCCGCACACGATGTCGGGCAGGCCGTCGCCGTCCCAATCTGCGACGGATTG
>RGES01000040.1 GCA_009917805.1 Verrucomicrobiota bacterium | reverse complement strand
CTTTCGACCTCGACGGCACCTTGGTCGACAACTTCGAGGCCATCCACCGCTGTTACGACGACGTGATGAGCATGATGGGCCTCCCGGGCGTCACGCTGGAGCAGATCCGCCGCGCCGTCGGCGGCTCGGTCAACGTCACGGTCGTGAAGCTCGCCGGCGAAGCCAACGCCCCGACCGCCACCCGCCTCTTCCGCGAACACTTCCCTTCCGTGATGTACCACGGCTTGCGCGCCTACCCCGGCTGCCGCGAGATCCTCGCCGGCCTGCGCGCGAAAGGTATCCGGGTCGCGGTGTACACCAACAAGGACGACGCCAACTCCAAGAAGATCATGGAGCACCTCCGCCTCGATGACGTCGTCGACGCGGTGTTCGGCACCAACGTCCACCCCTGGCGCAAGCCCCAGCCGGAGTTCACCCACTTCGTCCTCTCCACCTTCAACGCCGACCCGAACCGCACGGTCATGGTCGGCGACTCGCCCTTCGACATCGCCACGGCCCGCAACGGCAAGCTCGCGGCCATCCATTGCGTGACGACCGGGAGCCACACGGCCGAGGAGCTCGCCCCCTACGCCCCGGACACCGTCCACGCCGGCCTGCCCGAACTGGGCCGCGAGCTCTTCGGTCTGGGCTGATTTTCGTTTCGCCCCCGCCCCATCGGGGTGATTGGCTACCGACATGTCGCCGCCACGCGAACCGCCGCGCGGACCCGAAACCACCCTTTCGGGCGTGGTCGAGCGCATCCTGTGGCTCGACGAGGAGACGCATTTCACGATCGCGGAGCTCGCGCCGGAAGCCGGCGACAAGGTCATCATCCTCGGCAACATGACCGGCCTGCAGTGCGGCGAGACCGTCGACGTCAGCGGCCATTGGGAGCGCCACCCGTCGCACGGACCGCAGCTGCGCGTGCGCACCTTCAGCTCGCGCCTGCCTTCCTCGGTGCACGGCATCCGCAAATATCTCGGCAGCGGCCTGATCAAAGGCATCGGCAAGACCTACGCCGACAAGATCGTCGCGAAGTTCGGCGTCCGCACCTTCGACATCATCTCCAACCAGTCGGGCCGCCTGCGCGAGGTCGACGGCATCGGCCCAGGCCGCGCGAAGGCCATCAAGGCCGCCTGGGACGACCAGAAGGCCCTGCGCGAAGTGATGGTCTTCCTGCAGACCTACGGCGTGACCAACGCGCTGTGCGTCCGCATCGTCAAGGCCTACGGCCAGGACGCCAAGAAGGTCCTCACCACCGAACCCTACCGCGTCTGCCGCGAAGTCGAAGGCGTCGGCTTCAAGACCGCCGACAAGATCGCCCGTAACCTCGGCCTGCCCACCGCCGGCCCGCAGCGCGTCGACGCCGGCATCCTGCACTCGCTCGAGGAACTCGAAGGCGAAGGCCACAGCGCGTTCCCGGACGAAGGCCTGCTCGAGAAGGCCACCGAGCTGCTCGAGGTCGACAAGACCATCGTCCACGACCGCCTCCGCAAGCTGATGGAAGAAAACGCCGTCGGCGTGCTCTCGGCGCGCGGCGTCCGCCTCGTCCAGCTCAAGCCCCAGGAGAAGGCCGAGAAATCCATCGCCGCGTCCATCCAACGCTTCCTCGCCACGCCCTCCGGCCTGCCGACCATCGTCGCCGACAAGGCCGTCGAATGGGCCCAGACCCGCGCCGGCTTCGCCTTCTCGCCCGCCCAGGCGGCCGGCGTGCTGATGGCGTTGCAGAACAAGGTCACCGTCCTCACCGGCGGCCCGGGCACCGGTAAGACGACCATCCTCAAGGCGCTCTGCGACATCCTGGGCGCCAAGCGCGTGCGCATGGCCCTCGGCGCCCCGACGGGCCGCGCCGCGAAGCGCATGACCGAGGCCACGCGCGTCCAGGCATCGACGATCCACCGCCTCCTGAAGTTCGACCCCGCGGAAGGCGGCTTCACCGCCAACGCCGAGACCCCGCTGGCGACGGACTTCGTCATCATCGACGAATCCTCGATGCTCGACACCAAGTTGGCGGCCGCGCTCCTGCGCGCGGTGCCCGGCACGGCCCACGTGCTGCTCGTCGGCGACGTCAACCAGCTCCCGTCCGTAGGCGCGGGCAACGTGCTCGGCGACCTGATCGACTCCGGCGCGGCCGCGGTGACGCGCCTCGACACGGTCTTCCGCCAAGGCGCGCGCAGCGGCATCGTGACGGTCGCGCACGGCATCCTGCACGCCGACACCACTCCGCCCACGCCGGTCGAGGATCCGGCCAAGCTCGACTTCGCGCAGGACATCCACTTCGTCCGCGTCGACGACCCGGAAGCCTGCGTGGCGATGGTCACGAAGCTCTGCTGCGACATCCTGCCGAAGGCCCTGCGCTTCGACCCGCTGCGCGACATCCAGGTGCTCGCGCCGATGCACAAGGGCACCGGCGGCATCCAGGCCTTCAACCAGGCGCTGCAAGGCCGCCTGCGCGGCGCGGACGCCCGGCCCGGCCGCATCCAGCCGGGCGACAAGGTCATCCAGACCCGCAACAACTACGACAAGAACGTCTTCAACGGCGACTTCGGCGTGGTGCTCGGCCAGAACGAGGAAGGCACGCTGCTGATCGACTTCGATGGCGCGCGGGTCGAGCTCGAACGCGGCGAACAAGGCGACCTGCACCTCGCCTACGCGGTGAGCATCCACAAGTCGCAGGGCTCGGAATTCCCGGCGGTCGTCGTCCCCCTGCTCCGGCAGCACAGCATCATGCTCGCGCGCAACCTCGTCTACACCGCGGTCACGCGCGGCCGCAAACAGGTCATCCTCGTCGGCGACCCCACGGCCTACGCCATGGCGGTGCGCAACGCCTCGGACTCGCGCCGCGTCACCGGCCTGCTCCCTCGCCTCCGCGGCGAGGAGTGATCAGAGCCTGACGCGCATCGTCCCACGCGTGACGCCGAGCTGGTTGAGGACCTTGAGGTCGTTCCAGAGGGCGGTCCCGTCGAGGTCGCCCTTCAGCAGGGCCTGATACTTCTCGAGCGTGCGCGTGACCGTCGAAGCATCCTCATCGACGAACTCGACGCGGAAGCGGCGGACGCCGAGGGCGAGGAGCTGGGTGACGTATTCGGCGCCGGTCTGGGCGCGCGAATTGAAGAGCGTGTTCCGGCAACCGGCGTCGGCCTTGAGGATGTGCTCGGCGCCGACGCGGTCGCGCAGCTTGACGCGGTGCTTCTCGCACGGACGGCCACAATCGCGGTAATCCTTGCCCTTCGAGAGGAAGGTGCAGAACACGCAGTGCTCCATATGGAACATCGGCATGTGCTGGTGGATCGTGACCTCGAACCATTCGGGCGGGGCCGACTGGAAGAGCGCGGTGACCTGCTCGGAGTTCAGGTCATAGGAGACCGTGAGCCCCTCGAGGGCGTGCTCGCGCATGAGCCACTCGGCGGTCAGGCCGTTGGCGACGTTGAGGGAGAAGTCCGCGCGGAGGCGCTGGCCCTTGAAGGCGCGGAGATCCTCGTGATTACGCACCAGATAGCCGTCGGCCTGGCAGGAGAGGACGATCTCGCTGATACGGTCTTCGCCCTGCTTATGGATGCGCGGGCCCATGGCCCAGAACTCGACCTTGCGGCCGGCTTCCTGCTCGTAGGCGCGGACGCGGGCGACCGCGGCGCGGAATTTCTTCGGGTCCTCGTATTCGGCGTAGATGACGCGGGCGCCGCTCGCGAGGGCCGGCTCCAGCTGCTCGGGCTCGCGGATGACGACGACGATCTCGGCTTCGCCCGGACGCTTCGGCTCGAAGGGAGCGACCTTGGTGGCCTCTTCTTCGTAAGGCAGCAACGTCCAGCGGAGCGGCTGGCTGCGGAGTTTGGCGATCTGCTCGGCGAGGTCGCGGCGCAGGCGGTTCAGCTCGCTGACCGGGATGATGAGGGCGCCTTCGAGGTCGGCCTGCAGCTCGCCCATCTCGAAACCCGTATCACCGAGGCGACCGAGCTGATCGCGCAAGGTGTTCGCGTCCATCGGACGCTTCTCGGCGGCGGCGCAAGGCATCGCGGTCTCGCCGGCGAGGTGGCAGGCGGCGCAGCCGAACATCGTGGCGAGGCGCTTGCCTTCCTCGGCGGAGACCGTCTCGGCCTTCTTCGCCTTGGCGACGCGCGGGGTCAGGTCGATGTCGATCGGGCCGAAGCCTTCGGCGACGGGATCGAACTTCGTGAACTCGTAGGGAGTGGTGTAGGCGTTCTGGTGCAGCTCGGCGCCGGTCGCGGTGGCGATCGTCCAGCCGATGCGCAGCTGTTCGACGGGCTTCAGTCCCGGGAGGCCGATAAACACGCTCTTGCCGTCCTGGCTGAGGTACGTGCTGCTGGCCGTGAGCCAGTCGTTGCCCGTCTTACCGTCGGCCTTGTATTGGGCGGAGCCGTAGGTGGAGGCGCGTTTATAATGCCAGGTGGCGAAGGAGTAGTTGTCCGGGTCGGTCGCCTGGGCGCGGTCGAGGGCGACGTCGAAGCGGAGCAGCACGCCGCGGTCGGTCGGCACGATCTCGCGCGGCGTCAACGAAGGGGCGCCGGTATAGCGGACGCGCTCGAGGCCGGTAAGGGTCTTCAGGATGTTGCCCCAGCCGGCGACCTGGAAGCCGGCGACGTAGAGCTGGCCGTCGACAGGGTTGACGGAGCCGTTGAGGGGCGGCGTGGCGAAGTCGCTGACGACGCTGACGACGCTGGCCTGAGGGCGGGAGCCGCGGTGGTTCCAGAGGACGCGGAGGAGGTCCGGCTTGTTGAAGCAGATCTGGACCATCTCGTCGTTGAGGGGGCCCATCTTGGCGCCGGTCAGCCAGACCTGGGAAAGCGCCGAGGCGTTCGCCGCGTGCGGGATCCAGGTGAGCGGTTCGGCGATGGGGGCGGGGTATTTCTCCTTGGGGAGCTTGTCGCTCAGGAAGCCGTAGAACTGCGCGTCCTTGATGATGTGGATCGGGGTGCTCGGCACGTAGTTGCCCTGCTGGTCGCTGGAGACGACGAGCCCGGTGCGCGGGTGCACGGAGAGGTTGGGCTGGCGGAGGCCGTAGCCGAGCACGGTCGCGCTCCGGCCGTCGGCGGAGATCCGGAGGATGCTGCCGTTGTGCTTGCCGATGGTGGTCGCTTCCTGTCCGCCCTTGGCGATGACGAATTCGCCCTTCGGAGCGGGTCGCAGGGTGCTGGGGAATTCGCGCATGTCCGCCGTCTGGGCGAAGGCGTTCGAGAAGAGTTCGTGGACGTCGGCTTCGCCGTCGCCGTTCGTGTCGAGGAGCCGCCAGATGCCGTTGCGGTCGAAGACGTAGATCTCGTCGTCGCGGAGCGCGCAGGTCATCGGCTCATGCAGGCCCGAGGCGAAGCGGCGCCAGCTGACTTCGTCGCCGGCGGAGCCGAGGCCGCGGGCGAGCCAGATGTCCCCGTCGATCGTCACCAGCACGCCGGTGCCATCCTTGCGGAACTGGATGTCGCTGGCGCGGACGGCGCGTTTCCAGGGGTTGACGACCGGCAGGCCGACGTGGTCGACGACGTAGGCGTCGGCGGATTTGCTGAGTTCGATCTTCGTGGGGACGGCGGCCTGCCAGCGGGCCTGGGTCGGGCCGGACGGGATGGCGACCGCCGGGATGGCAGGGGCGGCGTGCTCGTCGCAGAGGGTCACGCAGAGCGCGGCGGGCGCCTTGTTGGCGGGAACCTTCACCGCGAAGAAATCGTCGTCATGGGCGAGTTCGGCCGGGCCGCTGACCGTCACGCCGGCTTCGATTTCCTGGGAAGGCCCTTGATGGCGCGTGCCGACGACGAGGAGCAGGTCCTTGGCGTGGGCGGAGACCGAAAGGTGGCGTTCGATCACGATCTGGCCGTCATGCTCGGAGGTCTTCCAGAGCTCACGGATGACCGCGTCGTCGACGCGATAGGTGAGCACGACGTCCTTGCCGACGAGTTCCACGGATTGGAACTGACCCAGCGAGGACGGCAGCGGGCCGCGTCCGACTTCATTGACCGAGGGCGCCGGGGAGCGTGGGTCATTGCGATCGATCGTCGCGCCGAGCTGCCAGCCGGGGACGATCGCATGGCCGAGCCAGAGCTTGCCTTCGGGCTGCGGAGCAGGGAACTGGCCGCCGAGCGTCTTGCGGCTCGGGTCGTGATAGGAACCCGGGGCGAGGGCTTTGTCGCTGACGCCCTTGCCTCGCCAGACGGCGGCGACGCGGAGCAGGTCGGTATCGAAGCACGCCCAGCAGTCGTTGGGCAGCTTGATGATCAGGCCGCGCGGGGTGAGGTTGTTCTTGCCGAGGCCTTCGCGGCGGGCGTCGAGGATGGAAGAGAAGAACGGGAAGTCGGCCTCGACCCAGGGGCCCCAGGGCTGCGGATCGTACTTGGCGGTCTTCTTCTTAGGTTCGGCGGCTAGGCAGCTCAGGACTCCGCAGAGCAGGGCAAGAGTGAGACGGACGGGATGCATGGAAGGGGTGGAATAGGTCGACGAAGGCCTGCGGGCAATGTTCATCATTCATCCCCCATCGTCCATCTTCAATCCAAGCTCAGAGCCCCTGCAGCCAGCGGAGGAAACTGCCTTCCTCGGAGACCAGGATGCGGAGCAGGTCGCTGCGCTCGTCCGTCCAGGGGAGGACGCGGGCGGAGAACTCGACCGGAGGGCTGGTGACGTCGTGCAGCAGCGGCTGCTGGAGCAGCTCGGCGTTGCGCGACATCACGATCCAGTCCGAGCCATAGAAGCCGTCGTCCTCGAACGCGGTATCGTTGTCATCGATCGTGATGGCGGGGAAGCCGATTTTTTCCGCGATGCGATAGACGACCGGGTGGAGGTCGAGGTAGCGATTGGAGACGTGGACGACGATCGCGCCGCCTTTCTTCAGGTGGCGCTGGTAGTGCGCGAAGGCCTCGAGCGTCAGGAGGTGGACGGGGATCGCGTCGCTGCTGAAGGCGTCGAGGATGATCACGTCATATTGCTGGTCGGCTTCGCCTTCCATGCGGAGGCGGGCGTCGCCCATGACGAGTTCCGTCTTCGCCTTCGAATCTTTCAGGTAGGTGAACGTGCTCGTCGCGAGCCGCGCCACGTCGTCGTTGATCTCGTAGAAGCGGAAGGTGTCGCCTTGGCGGCCCCACGAGGCCAGCGTGCCGGACCCCAGGCCGACGGCGCCGACCCGGCGGCCGCCCTGGGGCTTGTACGTGCGGAAGAGTCGGCCGATGCCGCTGGTCGAAGTGTAGTAGCTCGTCGGATCGGTGCGGCGTTCGGCGCTCTGGTACTGCAGGCCGTGGATCGTCGCGCCGTGCTGGAGCGTCAGGTGATGGCGCGTCGGGTCGCTTTTGTCGCTTTCGGTCACCTTCAGGACGCCGTAGAAGCCACGAGTCACGCTCAGGGCGCCGCGAAGCGAGGTCGTGGCGACGTCGGCAAGGCCGTAACCGAGCGCGGCCAAGGCGAGGAAGGGGACGGCCCAGGCCCAGCGGGCCTTGCCGTGCCTCAGCGGAACGGACGGATCCTGACGGAGGACGAGGATCACCAGTGCCGCGGTGAGGAAGAGCGCGAGGTGCAGCTCGAAGTAATCCGGGAACACGAACGGCGCCACCAGCGCGACGAAGAGGCCGCCGACGGCGCCACCGGCGGAGATCGACAGGTAATAGCCGGTCAGGCGGCTGGCGCCCGGGCGGAGGCGGAAGACTTCGCCGTGGCAGACCATGCAGGCGACGAACATCGTGCCCAGGTAGAGCGAGGCGAGCGGGGTGATGTTCGGGTGCGACTCCGCGGTGTAGAGGTTGTACATGACCGCTCCGAGGAGGCCGACGAGCAGCGGGAGCCAGAAGCCTCGGTGATACCAGCGCGGGCTGTCGAAGCTGATGATGAAGGAAAGGAGGTAGAGGCTGAGCGGCAGCACCCAGAGGAAGGGCACGACGGCGATGTCCTGGCAGAGCTTGTTGGTGATCGCGAGCAGGAGCATCACGCCGCAGGCGGGCAGGGCGAACCAGAGCAGTTTGCGGCTGGTCGACGGAATGTCCGCACCGTCATCGGTGACGACGGCTTTCGTGTCGGCCCCGGCGCTATGCCAGACCTTGTAGCCGCACCAACCTGCGAGGCCTGCGTACAGGGCGAGGCCGACGGACCACCATTGGGCCTGGGCCTGACGCGCGAGCTGCGGCTCGAGGACGAACGGATAGATGAGGAGCGCGAGGAGCGAGCCGATGTTCGAGAGGGCGTACAGGCGGTAAGGGGACACCCCGGGGTTGGCCTTGCTGAACCAAGCCTGCAGGAGCGGGCCGGTGGCGGAGAGCACGAGATAGGGCAGGCCGAGGCAGGCGAGGAGGAGCAGCAGGATATGTCCGGCGGCATGCGAGCCGTCGGTGGGCTTCCATTGGTCGCCCGGTGTGATCGGCAGCAACGCGACCGCGAGCGCCAGCAGGCAAAGGTGGGTGATGACCTGGCGGCGCGGGGTCAGGCGGCTGATGCTGAAGTGGGCGTAGGCGTAGCCTCCGAGCAGCAACACCTGGAAGAAGAGCATGCAGGTCGTCCAGACCGCGGGGCCGCCGCCGAACCAGGGGAGGATGAAGCGCGCGATCAGCGGCTGGACGAGGAAGAGCAGGCAAGCTCCCCAGAAGATGGTCAGGCTGAAGGCGAACATGGCGGGGTATGGTTGGAACCCCGCGAAGACGCGAAGGTTGGGGTAAAGAACCCCTAGGCCCGCCCAAGACCGCTGGCAATCCCCATCAGGCCCGCGGACGGAACCGGAGCACCAAGGACTCGTACCCGAGCTTCCGTTCGTAGGAGTGCTCGGTCTCGGTCCGTTCTTCCGCCGAGACGATTTCCAGCGAGCCGACGAGCTCGACGCACTTGTGCAGCAGGGTGCGGAGGAGCAGGCGGGCGTGCGGGGCGCCGAGGCAGAGGTGTTCGCCGAAGCCGAAGGACAGATGCGGATTCGGTTTGCGGTCGATCTTGAAGACGTCGGCTTCGGGGAAGGCCGCCTCGTCGCGGTTGGCCGAAGCCCAGCCGAGCGAGACGCGGCCGCCGGCAGGGACGGTTTCGCCGTGGACGGAAGTGGCGACGGGGCACACGCGGCCGATGTGCGTCAGCGGCATGAAGAAGCGGAAGAACTCCTCGCTCGCGAGCGTGATGCGCTTCGGTTCCGCGCGGAGGTACTCGAGCGCTTCCGGATTGGCGGCGAGATGGCCGAGGGCGCAGCTCACCGTATGGATGATCGTGTCGCGACCGCCCGCGAAGGCCAGGTTGGCGAAGCCCATCATCTCCTCGCGCGACAGCGGGCGTCCGCGGAAGCTCGCCTGTGCGAGCGCGCTGAAGAAGCAGCGGCCCGGCTGCCGGCTCACGGCGTCGAACTTGCGGGTGAGGTAATCTTCCAGCTCGACGCCTTTCTTGAGGCCGCCGCGGACGCGGAAGACGTGGATGCCCCAGCCGATCCACGTGTCGGCTTCGGCTTCGTCGGTATCGAGCAGGTAGGTGAGGGCGCGCGCCTGGAGGGGCAGGGCGAGGCCGTGGACGACCTCCACCGAATCACGGGCGAGGGCGTCGCGCAGCAGGCCTTCGATGAGCCGCTCCACCTGCGCGATCATCGCGGGGTCTTTCGGACGGTCGAAGAACGGTTCGACGATCGCCCGATACTCCGTGTGCTCCGGCGGGTTGGTCTCGATGGGCAGCTGACGCATCGAGCGGGCCTCTTCCTCGGAAGGAATCGGGACGCGGAAGGGGGCGTCGGAGCTGTAGGTCTGCCAATCCTTGGCCGCCTGCCGGACGTC
>RGES01000390.1 GCA_009917805.1 Verrucomicrobiota bacterium | reverse complement strand
GAAGAGGCGAGGGGCGCTTTCCTTCTTCGGCTTACGTTCGTCGGTGACGATGCCGGTGCCGATCCGGAGCGATTCTTCGGCGACCTTGCGGGCCTGGGCTTCGTCGTAGAAGCGTTCGGCTTCCTTGCGGTCGGTGACGCCGGGGACCTGGGCGGCGCCGCGGTAGCCGCCGTTGGTGAGGCCGAAGTCGCCTTCGATCTTCCAGAAGGTCTTCGGGACGAAGTTGCGGATCTCCAGCTCGCGCTTCACGATGAGCATGAGCGTGGGGGTCTGGACGCGGCCGACGGAGAACACCTCGCGTTTGGCGCCGCCGATGATGATGGTCGAGAAGCGGCTCGCCGTCATGCCGACCAGCCAGTCGGCCTGGGAGCGGCAGATCGCGGCGTCGAGCAGGCCTTGCTTCGCGGAGGCGGGCAGGAGGTGCTCGAACGACTCGGCGATGGCGGAGTTCGTCATGCTCGTCAGCCAGAGTCGCTGGCAGGGCAGCTTGCACTTCGCGAGCTGGTAGACGTAGTGGAAGATCAGTTCGCCTTCGCGGCCGGCGTCGCAGGCGTTGACGACCGTGCCGACGTCAGGGCGGCTGAGGAGCTTCTTCAGCAGCTTGTAGCGGTCGCCGTTGTTGCGTTCGCTGATGACGGCCTTGAGGACGTCGGCGCTGGCGGTGCCGTCGAACTTCGGCGGATCGATCGGCAGGTCCTTGAGGGTCCAGCGCTTGAACTTCGGGTCGATGTCATCCGGGTCCACGAGGCGCACCACGTGGCCGATGGAAGAGCTGATCACCCACTTGTCGTTCTCGTAGTAGTCGCTCGTGGCCTTGGGGACCTTGAGGACCTTGGCCAGGTCCGTCGCCACCGAGGGCTTCTCGGCGATGACGAGGGTCTTGGAACCGGCGGGGGCGGAAACTTCGTCGGACGACTTGGATGACTTCTTGCGCATGCGTAGGATGATAACCGATTGTCAAATCGGGTTACATTCCCTGCTCGGCGAAGGAGTCGTCAAGGGCGGCGATCAGCGTGGAAATCGTGGCGTCGGTCTCGTCTCCCATGTTGGAGATGCGGAACGTCTTGCCCTTCAGCTTGCCGTAGCCGCCGTCGATCACGAGCTTGTGGCGCGACTTAAGGGTCTTGTTCAGGCGCTCGAGGTCGGCGTTGCGGTCGTTCTTGAAGCAGTTGAGGCCGCGGGTGCCGAACTTGAGCTCGGGCAGGAGCGAGAAGCCCTTGGCCAGGCCCCAGGCGCGCATGCGCTCGTTGAGGCGGATGTGGCGGGCGTAGCGGTTGTCGAGGCCTTCGGCTTCGATCTCGAGGAGGCGCTGCTGCAGGCCGTAGAAAAGGGAGATGCAGGGCGTCGAGGGGGTCATGCCCTTGACGTGGTTGTCATGGAACTCGATCAGGTCGAAGTAGTAGCCGCGGTCGGGGGACTGCTTGGCGCGTTCGCGGGCGCGTTCGCTCACGGCGAAGATCGCGAGGCCCGGGGGCAGGGCGAGGGCCTTCTGGGAGCCGGTGAGGAAGATGTCCACGCCGAGCTCGTCCTTCTTGATCGGGATGGTCGAGAAGGAGCTG
>RGES01000389.1 GCA_009917805.1 Verrucomicrobiota bacterium | reverse complement strand
TCGGCAAGGCCGGTCGCAGCGCCGCCGTCGATCGGCTCCTGCTCCACCGCGTCCTCGGGCCGATGCTTTTCCTCGGCATCATGCTCGGGTTCTTCGCCTCCGTGTTCTGGCTCGCGAAATTCCCGATGGCGTGGATCCAGTCCGGCGTCGATTGGACGAAGGCCGTCGTCGCCCCGCCGCTGGACGCGTACCCGATGCTCCAGAGCCTGCTGACCGACGGCATCATCGGCGGCGTCGGCGCGTTCCTGGCGTTCCTGCCGCAGATCCTCATCCTTTTCCTTTTCATCGGCATCCTCGAGGACAGCGGTTACATGGCGCGCGCCGCGTTCATCATGGACCGCTTGTTCAGCTGGTGCGGCCTCAACGGCAAGAGCTTCGTCCCGATGCTCTCGGGCTTCGCCTGCGCCATCCCGAGCCTGCTTTCCACGCGCACGATCGAAGACCCCAAGGCCCGCCTCGCGACGGCTTTCGTGGTCCCGTTCATGAGCTGTTCGGCGCGCTTCCCGGTCTACGCGCTGATGTGCGCCGGCTTCATCGGGCCGCTTTACGGCCCCGGCTGGGAATCCGTCGTCATGGTCGGGATGCATTGCGTCGGCCTGCTCTTCGCCGTCCCGACGGCCTTCGTGCTCACGCGCCTCGTCCTCAAGGTGAAGCCGCAGCCTTTCGTCCTCGAGCTGCCCCGCTACCAGATGCCCAAGCCCCGTGACGTCCTCTGGCGCATGTGGCAGAACGCCGCCGAGTTCGTGTCCAAGGCCGGCACGGTCATCTTCGCCATCACGATCATCGTGTGGGCGCTGTCTTATTTCCCGCGCGACGCCTCCGTCGCCGAGCGCATCAAGGCGGCGAATCCGGCCGCGGCCGAAGAGGTCGTGAAGGCCAAGGTGCAGGCCGCCTACGTCGAGCAGTCCTACATGGGCCGCTTCGGCAAGGTGGTGCAGCCGGCCTTCGATCCGCTCGGCTTCGACTGGAAGATCACCGTCGGCGTGCTCGCGAGCTTCCCGGCCCGGGAGGTCATCGTGTCGACGCTCGGCGTCACTTACTCCGTCGGCGAAGGCGCCAAGGCCGACAGCCGGCACCTCCGTCAGGCGATGCAGGACGCGAAGTGGCCCGAGGGCCCCCGCGCCGGCAGCCCGATCTTCTCCCTCGCCGCCGTCCTCGCGCTGATGGTCTTCTTCGCGCTCTGCTCGCAGTGCGGCCCGACCATCGCGACGCTCGCGCAGGAGACCGGCGGCTGGAAGTGGGCCGCGGCCTCGTTCGCTGAGGCAGTGCAGCGCGCCGCCTTCGATCAGCAGCACGCGGCAGTCGAGGCCGACGATCTTCCGTCCCGGGAAGCAGTCGCCGACGATGCCCATGGCGACCTTGTCGGAGTCCTGGCCGTACAGCGGCACGAGGACGCCGCCGTTCACGATGAGGAAGTTGGCGTGGCTCGGCGGCAGATCGCGACCGGCGAGGCGGATGGGCTTGGGCAGCGGCAGCTCGAGGATGTCGAGGCGCTGGCCGCGCGGGCGCATCTCGCGCAGGCGGCGCAGGTTCTCCTGCATCGGCGCGTAGTTGGGCGAGGCCT
>RGES01000388.1 GCA_009917805.1 Verrucomicrobiota bacterium | reverse complement strand
TGACAATCCGGATGCGTTTCTCCAGCCCCTTTTGGGTTGAACGGTCGAAACCACGCCGGATTGTCCTCGGGTGCTCTCTTTCCTCGCGTTCTTCCTTGCCCAAGCGCCCACCCGGCTGCCCGAGACGGTGGTGATCGAAACTCGGCAGTCCGCCCCGTTGGCCGAGGCCTCGCCTTCGGTCAGTCGGCTTGACGTCACCGCCGCGACGGAATCCGGTCAGACAACCCTGACCAGTCTCTTGGGCGGCGCCCCGGGCGTCTACGCCACCGAGCAGTCGGGCGAAGGTTCGGTGGGCTCGCTCTTCCTCCGTGGCGCGAACTCCACCCAGACGGCGGTGCTCCTCGATGGCCGCCGCCTGCCGCAGGGCTTTTCCAATTCCTACGAGATCGGTCGTTACCGCATCTTCGGCCTCTCTTCGGTCGAGGTCCTCCGCGGCCCGTCTTCTTCCCTCTACGGCGCCAACGCGCTCGGCGGCGTCATTGACCTGCGTCAGCAGTCCCCGCTCACCGCCAAGGCCGGCTCGACGCTCGTCGCCGAAGGCGGCTCCTACGGTCGCGGCTCGGTAGGCCTCGCGTTCCTGACGAACAACGCCGCCGGCGCGCAGGCGGCGACCAGCGGCACCGCGGTCAGCGTCTCGGCTTCGCATGACGACGGTTGGCGCCCCAACGGGGATCGCGACGCGCTGAGCGCCTATCTCAAGCATGAGTGGCGCCTGTCGCCGAACCTCGTCTTCGACCTCGTCGGCTCGGCCGATCACGGCAAGGCGGGCCTGCCCGGCCAGGACATCGGCGGCGCCGCGAGCCTCACGGATTGGGAGCGTGACAGCGGCTGGCTGCTTTCGCCCGGACTGCGCTTCCAGGATGCCGACACCGAGGCCACCGTCTTCTGGTCACGCGCCGGCAGCGCCGTCTCGAGCCTCACTTCGCCTTATTCCAATCGTTACCTCCTCGACCGCGACGAGGTCACGGCCTTCATCGACCGCAAGGTGCGTCCGGACCTCACCCTCGGCCTCGGGCTCTCCTATGAACGCACGACCTTCGAGCAGTTCGATGTCGCCGGCAACAGCCTGACCTGGGCCGACACGCACGAGAGCCTCGGCGTCTGGGCGCGCGCGGATTGGCAGGTCACCTCCGTCGATCGCGTGCGTGCCTCCGTCCGCGACGACCGCTTCACCGATTTCGCCGGCAAGACCACGGGCGAGGTTTCCTATTCCCGTCGCCTGACCAAGGAACTGCTCGCGCATGCGAAGGTCGGCACCGCCTACCGCGCGCCCGCCGCCAACGACCTCGCCTATGGCACGCACCTCGGCCTGCCGCTGCGTCCGGAAAGCAATACCGGCACCGAGGTCGGCCTGCGTCATGAGAACGCCGTCCCTGGTGCGCTGTCGTGGACTCTCGTGGCCTTCCGCAACGAGCTGACCGACCTGATCGATTACAATCCGATCAGCTATCAGACCTATAATATCGCCAAGGCGCGCACGCAAGGCATCGAAGCCGGCGTCGAGACGCGTCCGGCCAAGGGCCTGCGCGTGTTCGGTGCGACCACCTGGCTGGACAGCGAGATCCGCTCCAC
>RGES01000387.1 GCA_009917805.1 Verrucomicrobiota bacterium | reverse complement strand
CGCGACGGCCTTGCCGGTCTTGTCGTCGACCGCGATGCGGCTGCCGAACTTGGCGTCGCGCCAGCCGGCGCAGATCATCTCGTTGAAGTTGTCCCAGCCCGTGAAGGCGTTGTTGGCCGCATGGACGTTGACGAGGCCGCCGCCGTTCATGACGAACTCGGTGAAGGCGTCCTTCATCGGGGTGCCCCATTCCTGGCCGTTGTAGTTGTTCACGATGACCTGGTAGTCGGCGAACTTCGGGACCCACTGTTCCCATTCGGCGGCATGGGCTTGCTTGAAGGCGGCTTCTTCGGCGTTCCATTCCTTCATCGCGGCGTCGAAGGCCTTCTTGGCGGCGGCGTCGCCGGCCTTGGGCTTGCCCGGCTTGGGCTTGGCGAAGGCGGCCGGGGCGGTGGAGACCGTCACGGAGAAGCGACCGGTGGCTTCGAGGGTGGCCTTGCAGGACTCGGTCGTGCGGACCCAGTCGTGGTTGTTGCGGCCGTCGATGATCAGCACGCGGATCTTCTCGGCGGCGTTCAGCGGCAGGGAGAGGAGGGCGAGCAGGCAGACGAGCCCGAGCTTATGCAGGGTTTTCATGGGGAGGGCCTCATTGGACGCATTTCCCGAGGGCGGGCGAGCGTTTTCAGTTCCGGTCCAGCGAACGATAGTGGATGGCCTCCAGGAGGTGCGCGGTGGCGATCCGTTCGGCCCCGGCCAGGTCGGCGATGGTGCGGGCGACGCGCAGGATGCGGTCGTAGGCCCGGGCGGAAAGCCCGAGTTTTTCCATGGCCTGCTGCAGCAGGTCGCCCTGGGCTTGCTCGAGGGCGCAGGCTGCGCGGAGTTCACGGCCGCCGAGCAGGGCGTTGCATCCGCCCGTCCGGCTGCCGAAGCGCAAGCGTTGTTTCACCCGCGCCGCTTCGACCCTGCCACGGATGGCCGAAGACGCTTCGCCCGGCGCGGCGTCGCGGAGTTCCTCCAAGGTCAGGGCGGGCGCTTCGACCTGGATGTCGATGCGATCGAGGAGCGGCCCGGAGATCTTCCCGCGATATTTGCGCACCTGCATCGGCGAGCATCGGCATTCGCGTCGTCGGTCGCCGAGATGCCCGCAGGGGCAAGGATTCATCGCGGCCACGAGCATCAGGCGCGAGGGCAAGGTGACCTTGGCCGCGGCCCGCGAGACGGTGACCTGACCGTCTTCCAGCGGTTGACGGAGCACCTCGAGCGCGGAGCGACGGAACTCCGGGAGTTCGTCCAGGAAGAGGACGCCGAGGTGCGCGAGCGAGACTTCGCCGGGGCCGGGGATGCTGCCGCCGCCGATGAGGCCGATGTCGCTGATGGTATGGTGCGGCGAGCGGAACGGCCTTTGCCAGCCGCGCCGGCCGTCGCTCAGCGATGATCCGGCGGCCGAGTGGACGCCGAGGATCTCCAGGAACTCCTCGGCGTCGGGCGCGGGCAGGATCGTCGGAATCCGTTTCGCGATCAGCGATTTCCCCGAGCCAGGCGGCCCGATCATCAGCAGGTTATGTCCGCCCGCCGCGGCGACTTCCA
Source organism: Verrucomicrobiota bacterium (assembly GCA_009917805.1). GTDB lineage: Bacteria > Verrucomicrobiota > Verrucomicrobiia > Opitutales > UBA953 > UBA953. The sequence continues at coordinate 47 of RGES01000387.1, read as the reverse complement.
CCGCCCGGCGGATGGCGGTCTGGCCCTTGACCTCGGCAAAGTCGGGT
>RGES01000386.1 GCA_009917805.1 Verrucomicrobiota bacterium | reverse complement strand
GTGTAGAAGAGCAGGTCCTCGAAGTCGGCGAGGCGCGTCCCGGTGAGCGTCACCTTGACCTCGGCGCCCCGCTGGCCGCCGTTGGGCTTGGTCCCCGTGAAATCAGGGTACGCCGCCCGCGCGACCGCGAGGGTCAGCAGGAGCGGCGCGAGGAGTCGGACGAACATGACGCGCGGACGGCGGACGGCGGGCTCAGGCGAGCCAGTCGGTCATGACGCGGCCGCCGTTCACGATGTCGATCGGCCGGCCACCGTCGGAGACGATGCGCTTGTCGGCGTTGATGCCGAGCACGCGGTACATGGTCTTGGCCAGGTCCTCGGGGCCCACCGCGTCGCGGTCGGGCTCGCCGCCGAGGGCGTCGGAGGCGCCGTGCACGTAGCCTTCCTTCACGCCGCCGCCGGCCATCGCCACGGAGAACACGCGCGGCCAGTGGTCGCGGCCGTTCGTGCCGTTGAGCTTGGGGGTGCGGCCGAACTCGGAGCTGACCAGCACGAGCGTGCGCTTGAGCAGGCCGCGGTCGGCGAGGTCGGTGATGAGGCGGGCGAAGGCCTGGTCGAACTGGGTGGCCTGGTTCTCGAAGCCGCCCTTGATGTTGGAGTGGTGGTCCCAGCCGCCGAAGGTCACGGAGACCATGCGGACGCCGGCCTCGACGAGGCGGCGGGCGAGGAGGAAGCGCTGGCCGGCGGTGTTGCGGCCGTACTCGTCGCGGAGCTTGTCGGATTCCTTCGAGAGGTCGAAGGCCTCGCGGGCCTTGGCGCTGCTGACGAGGCCGTAGGCGGCCTGCTGGAAGCTGTCCATGGCGCCGATGGCGTCGGACTTCTCGGTGGCGCGGAAATGCTCGTCGACGGCGGCCAGCATGTTGCGGCGGCGGTCGAAGCGCTGCGTGGTGACGTCCTTGGGCGCGAGGAGGTCGCGGACGGCGAAGCCCTTGTCGGCGGGATCGCTGCCGAGCGCGAAGGGACCGAAGGCGCTGCTCATGTAGCCGGTGCCCTGCTCGGGGATGCTCTGGCTCGGGACGACGACGTAGGGCGGCAGGTTGTTGCGGCTGCCCTGCTCGTGCGAGATGATCGAGCCGTAGCTCGGGAACTTGATCGCGGGGCTCGGACGGTAGCCCGTGAACATGTTGTGCGTGCCGCGCTCGTGGGCCGCTTCGCCGTGCGTCATCGAGCGGACGACGGTCAGTTTGTGCATGATCTTCGCGATGTTGACGAACTTCTCGCCGACGTATTCGCCGGGGACGGAGGTCTTGATCGGCGTGTACGGGCCGCGGTAGTCGGGCGAGGCGAAAGGCTTCGGATCCCAGGACTCGTGCTGGGCCATGCCGCCCGGCAGGTAGATGTGGATCACGGAGTCGGCCATCGCGTTGAACGACTCGACCTTGGGCATCTCGAGCGCCTTGAGGCGGAGCATGTTCGGCAGGCTCAGGCCGAGGGTGCCGATCATGCCGATGTGCATGAAATCGCGGCGGCTCAGCGCGGAGAGAACATCGGGGTGGTTTCCTTCACAGTTGCGATGGAGTTTCATGGTCGGACGGGGGTTGCCTTTGAGACAGTTGGATGTCCGACAGGTTGCGAATAAATTGATGTTTT
>RGES01000385.1 GCA_009917805.1 Verrucomicrobiota bacterium | reverse complement strand
CCACGACGACGAGGTCGGCCCAGTAGCCTTCGCGGACGAAGCCGCGGCCTTCGACGCCGAAGAGCACGGCGGGGGCGTGGCAGGCGCGTTCGACGGCGGTCTCGAGCGTGAGCACGCCTTGGGCGACGAGGTCCAGGAGCACCTGCAGCGAGTGCTGCACGAGCGGCAGGCCGGACGGGGCCTTGAAGTAGGTCTGCGCCTTCTCCTCGCGGGTGTGCGGGGCGTGGTCGGTCGCGATGACGTCGATGACGCCGGCAGCCACGGCGGCGCGCACGGCGGCGCGGTCGGCGGCGGTCTTCACGGCCGGGTTGCATTTGATCTGATGGCCGAGGCGGGCGTAGTCCTCTTCGGCGAACCAGAGGTGATGCACGCAGGCTTCGGCGGTCAGGCGCTTGCCCTTGAGCGGCGCGGCGCTGAAGAGCGAGAGCTCCTTCGCCGTGGTGATATGGAGGATGTGCAGGCGCGCGTCATGGCGCTTGGCGAGCTCGGCGGCCATCGACGAAGAAGCGTAGCAGGCCTCGGCGTCGCGGATGCGCGGGTGTTCGCCGGCGGGGACGTCTTCGCCCCACTTCGCCTTGGCGGCGGCTTCGGCGGCCTTGATGCGGGGAGTGTCCTCGCAATGGGTGGCGATCAGGGTGGGGGAATGGCGGAAGATGCCTTCGAGCGTGGTGGCGGCATCGACGAGCATGTCTCCGGTCGACGAGCCCATGAAGACCTTCACGCCGCAGACCTTGCGGGGGTCGGTCGCTTTCACCGCGTCGAGGTTGGTGTTGGTCGCGCCGAAGAAGAAGGAGTAGTTGGCGACCGAGGTCGCCGCACCGATGGCGAACTTCTTCTCGAGTTCCTCGTGGTTCGTGGCCGGCGGGTTCGTGTTCGGCATCTCCATGAACGACGTCACGCCGCCGGCGACGGCCGCGCGGGCTTCGCTGGCGATGCAGGCCTTGTGCGTCAGGCCCGGCTCGCGGAAGTGCACCTGGTCGTCGATCAGGCCGGGCAGCAGCAGCTTGCCGGTCAGGTCGTATTCCTGGTCGGCCTTCGTGCCGGCCGGCACCGTGCCGATACGCTCGATGCGTCCGGCGCGGATGAGGACGTCGGCGCGGAGGCGACGACCTTCGTTGATGATCTCGGCGTTGCGGAGGACGACGGTAGACATGGGCAGGCTCATTCAGCCTGAAACCTTGCCTACCGCAAACGGGAAACGGCGAATCAGCCCGTGACCTTCACCATGTCCGAAAGGTCGGCCTTCTTGACGCCTTCCGGGTTGATGTTGACGGCCGAGACGCGGAACTGGGCGCCGCGCTTGTGGCTGAACTTGAGGATGAAATTGGTGACGATCATCTTTTCCTCGGGGTACAGCTCGGTCTTACGGGCGACCATGGTGGTGACGAGTTCTTCGACCTGCTCGGCGGTGGCGCCGGGGAGCTTGGCGAGGGTGGCCTTGGCGTCCTGGATCTTGGGGCCGCCTTCGATGGCCGCGTTCCAGATGAGGATGGCGACGTTCATGGCGCCCTTGGCGGCGGTATGGTTGCCGCCGGCCTGCTCGATGATGGGCTGGGCGAAGGTGATCAGCTTGTCTGCGAAGCCGGGTTC